>JBBQDJ010000094.1:0-10445 GCA_038319595.1 Verrucomicrobiales bacterium | reverse complement strand
AGGGCCTCGCTGGACGCCGGTCCCTGGACCAACGTCGCTACCGTCGGGCCTTTGGCCACCGCCGCACCGGTTACCCTCACTGATTTCGCTCCGCCTGGAGGGTCGGGATTCTATCGGATCAAAGTTTCTGCACCCTGACGGAAAATGCCGTGCTTTCGGAGCGGACGTACTTCAATAGATCAGCCCAAAGAGGAAAATATGACCGCAGATGGACGGAGTAACGCAGATCATCAAACTGGTGCATCCGTTTTCTGACTCTTCAGGAGTCTTTTAAAATCAATGTCCATTTCCGGTTCTATCCATTCCGGAATCCGGAATCACTTGCCTCCGAAAAGGCCGCCCAAGCTGCCGAGGATTCCACCGAGCTCCGGCGTCTTTCCGGCGAGCACGTCGTCGATCATTCCATGATAGGTCGCGGGGATCTTTCCCTTCACGAACTCCGCCACGGTGGCGATCACCTTTTCGGCCATATCCTCGCTGAGTCCGAGGGCGGTGAGTTTTGCTTTGAGCTCGTTCATGGTTCTAAAATGTTAATGAAAGTACCGGGAACAGGACTCGAACCTGCACACCTTGCGATACTAGATCCTAAATCTAGCGCGTCTACCAATTCCGCCATCCCGGCTTTCGGGGGCCAATCTACTGACCTCGCGGCGGTGGGCAAGCACGCAATCGCGGTCCGTGGCGGATCCTTTACTGTTTCTTGAAATCGAGCCCTGGATCCGCAGGGGGGCCGCCGGTGAGGACGAACTTCATTTCGCCGTCGGCCGGCAGCACGACACTGGCAATCATCTGGCTTTCCTTGGAGGCGAGGACCAGCAGGCCGTTGTCGTTGAGGCTGAATTCGCCGGCGAGTTCGGTGACTTTGCCGTCGTTGTGGTAGGTCCAGGTGAACTTGCCGTCGTCGCCAAAGACGAGGGTGATGTTGCTGCCGGCATCGCGGGTGGAGACCCATGCGCCGGTGAGTTTTTCCAAGGGCACCGGCGTGGTGGCGGGCTTCACTTCATCCGCCTCGGCAGGGGGTGCTGGGTCGGAGTCTTTGGCGGTGGCCTTGGTGAGTTCGAGGAGCTCCTTGGAAACGCCGTCGGCCGGCATCAGCCTGGAGGCGAGTTCAAACTGCGGGGTGGCGACATCGGGGCGGCCGCAAACCATATAATGATAGCCTAGCAGAAAATGACAGTCGGCAGCCCCCGGCTTTGCTTTCGACCAGGCTTCCAGTTTTCGCAACTGGCCGGTGTAGGTGTCCTGAGTGTCGTAAAGCGCGATCACGGTGGACCAATCCCATCCGGGGCCGGAGGCGATCACGGGATTGAGCACGCCAGCCGCGTCGGCGTAGTTTCCGAGGGCGAAAAGGATGAGCGCGCGGTATTCGTGGAGCGCGCCGTCGCCCGGTGAGGCAGCGATTGCCTTGTCGGCGAGTTCGAGGGCGACGAGGTAGTTCCGTTGTTTGAAAGCGACTTGTGAATCGGCGATGGTGCTCTCCGAGCTGCGGGTCATGGCTTCGACAGCGGCCTCGTCCTCAGGCGCGGTGCCTGCCGCGATGCGGGAAATCGGCTCGGTGTAGGAGATATCGATTCCCTGCGCGACGACCGGCACGCTGACCGGATAGGGATTGTAGTAAGTGCGATAACCGCAGTCGTAGATCAGGCTGCCGAGGCTCCAGCCCAGCAATCCCCAGCCGACGGGGCAGTAGCTGTTATAGATGCCATAGCCCGGAAGAAGGTAGCCGCCGGACCAGCGGTCGTAGCAATAGTTGCTAGCGTAGTAAGGCTGGTTCCAGCAGCCGGTCCATGAGGATCCATACCAGGGCCGGTAGCAGGAACGGTTCCACCAAGGGCTGTATCCCCAATCGTTGCGGCGGGTGCTCCAGTTTGCGCTGATCCGGAAGTTCGAATTGATGCGGGCCTTGCTGCCGTTCCACCCGGGTTTCGCACCGGAAATCGTCAGGTCCGGATGTCTGCCGACGATGGGGCTTTTTCCGGGCCGGACGACGTCGGGGTGGGTGCCGGTGATGCGGTTGCGCGTGACGGGATCCGCAAGCGCCTTCGGGGAGTTCCGGATCATGCCGGGAACTACCTCGCGATTTCCCGGCAACGGCATAGGCCGGGTGCCGGTGATCGCCTTACCGGTCTGGTTCGTGAAGTCGCGCTTGGCGGGCAGGATTGCGGAGTTCGCGCTCCCGGTGGTCGCCCGCTTTTGAGGAGCTTGCAGGATCGGGTTACTCAAAGCCGCTTGCCGGGAGCCGTTGGATTTCCCGGAAATTTGCGGGAGCGGTCGGCTCGCTTGCGGCATGCGGGGCGCGACCAGCTGCCGTGTCGGCGGACTCACGGCCTGGATTTGCGGCGGACGTGCGACCTGCCGGGAAAGATTACTGCCGATGGATGGCCGGGATACCGACCCGGACTGCGGATAGCGCGGCATCGACTGCTGGGAGCCGGAGGAAATCTGCGGCCGGCTGAAACTCGGCGACGAGCTCGCGCGACCCTCGCCATTTCGCCGTTCCGCATGAACCGCGGGGCAGGCGATCGCCAAAGAAGCCGAGGAAATAACCCATAGTTTGAAATAAGTCCTCATCGTGAACGGGGGTTTGAGTGTCTTTGAAAATGCCGCCGGGCGGTGCGGTCACACGCCTTCCAACACCTCCAAAGGAACACAGGAAAGTCCCGCCTGCAAGCGAAGAGGCGGGCATCGGTGTCACTGGAAATGGTGAGCACCCGTAAGGAGAGCGGACAGTTTTGTCCGCCCGGACGATGGGAAACGAAAGACAAGAGCTTCGCACTGCCGCTTTCGCCACTCATCGGCTCGTGGACAGAAGTGTCCACGCCCCCTATTTCGCCCACCGCTTTCAGTGACCCCCGGTTGAGGGCCGGAGTTGACAATCCTCCCGGCGACCACGGATGCTGATTGCGGATGAAACAGGAGTTGCAGGGCGAAGCCGCATGGATTTATCGCAAGGTATTGAGCCATCCGCTGCTTTCGGCTTTTTTGCAACAGCAGGAACTCGCTGGCGAGCCCATCCATGTCGGTTGGGGATACCGGCCCAGCGGTCGGGCGGCGATGCACGCCGCGCGGCGCAAGGGCGGTGGGTTGTTGCTGCTCGAGGACTCGTTCGTCCGCTCCATCCGCACCGGCCATGGCGCGACGGTTTACGGATTGATCGCGGATTCTAACGGCATCCACTACGATCCGGCGAGCCAATCGGATCTGCTAGCCGCCTTGGACACCGGCCAACCCACCGGCTGGATGCGCAAGGGTGCCGAACCCAGCGATCCTGAAAAAATGCTGGCCCGCTTCCGCGACAGCGGAACCTCGAAATACAACTGGGTCCCCGGCGAATACCGCGACGCTCCGCTTCCCGAAACGGAAGGCATCCTCGTCGTCGATCAATCGCGCGGTGATGCCGCCATCCGCCACGGCGGTATAACGGTTAGGGATTTCGACCGCATGCTGCGCGACGCGCTCGACACATCCGCCGGAGCTCCGGTTTACGTGAGGGCCCATCCGGATCATTTGTTTCGGAAAAAACATTCCTGTTTTTCGCCAGACCTTCTGTTGGACGCACGGGTGAAACTCCTCTCGCCTGATCTCTCCCCGGCCCAGTGTTTTTCCTTCTGTCCCACCGTGATGGTCGGCAGCTCGCTGATGGGCATGGAGGCGCTGATCCATGGAAAAAAAGTCATCACCTACGGCCGCCCGTTCTTCGCCGGCCGCGGCCTAACCGAAGACCGAGGCGCAGTGGTCCCACGCCGCGCAGTCGGCCTAACAGAAATATTTGAAGCCGCTTATCTCCGCTATTGCCATTACTTCGATCCCGACACCCGCGAACCCTGCGGACTCGGCGACATCCTCGACCACGTGGCCCTGCAGAAGGACCTGTTCCGCCGCAACCGCGGCCACTCGGTGACCGTCGGGTTCTCGCCGTGGAAACGCAAAATCGTCGCCGACTACCTGCGCAGTCCCGCCGGTGAGCTCAGCCAAGTCAACGATCTCAGCGAAGCGCGATCCGACGCACGGCTGTTAGTCTGGGGTCGCAAGCCGGAGATCGACCGGCCCGACGCACTCCGCGTGGAAGATGGATTCATCCGCTCGAAAGGTCTCGGGGCGGCTTTCAATTTCCCCTACTCATGGGTGCTCGATTCACGTGGCATCTACTTCGACGCCGCAGCACCGTCCGATCTGGAAGACCTGCTCAACCGTGGCTTCACCGATCCCGAGCTCGCCGAAGCCCGTGACTTAATCGGTATCCTCCGCGAAAAACGCCTCACCAAATATAACCTAACGGGTGAGCGTGTGGTTCTTGATGCCAACCTCGTCAACGGCCGCAAGGTCATCCTCGCCCCCGGCCAAGTCGAGGCGGACGCGTCTATCGCTTTCGGCAGTCCCGAGGTGAAATCCAACATCGAACTCCTGCGTCGCATCCGTGCCGCCGAGCCCGAGGCATTCCTCATTTTTAAGGCCCACCCGGACCTCGTCGCCGGGGCGCGTCATGGCCATGTCTTGCCCGCCGGTTTCGCGGAAGCCTGCGATCTCGCCGTGACCGAGGGAAATGTGTTGGATTGGCTCGATGTCTGCGATGAGGTCCACACGATGACCTCCACCGTCGGCTTCGAGGCTCTGATCCGCGAGAAACCTGTCGTGACCTACGGCATGCCGTTTTACGCCGCGTGGGGTCTAACCACTGACCGGCTCGAATGCTCACGGCGGCAGCGCAAGCTCACGCTGGAGGAACTCGTCTGCGGCGCCCTGATGAAATACCCGCGCTACTTGAATCCCGCGACCGGGGAGTTCACCACCGCCCTCAAGGTCACGCGGCTTCTTACTTCTGATAACGTCGCCGGCGACCGACGGGCACTCCATCTCAGGACCGTATCGCTCTTGAAGAAACTCTGGGTGAAATCTGCTAGAAAATCCAACCAAGCGTGAGTTCGGAAATTCTAACAAATCCACTGTGGATCGAGGTCGTCACCGACACCTACGTCCCCGACATCAATGGTGTCTCGTTTTCGCTCGGCCGTTTGTGCAACGGCCTGCGGGCGCGTGGGCACCGGGTGGACATCATCCGCTCCGGAAAGTCCCACGGCGAAAACGAAACGACCGTCCTGTCATGGCCCTTGCCGGGATATTGGGAAGTCAAGGTCGGCGCTCCCTGGCCCGGCGAACTTTACCGACGTTGGAAACACAAGCGCCCGGATGTCATCTATGTCGCCATCGAAACTCCCTTGGGATTTTCCGCCGCCGCCGCCGCGCTGAAGCTCGGCATCCCCATCGTCGGCGGGTTTCATACGAACTTCCGCGAATACCTCCAGAACTACGGCGTCGATTGGGTTGGCAAACTCGTCTGGCGCTATCAGAAATGGTTTCACGACCGGCTTGACCGCACCCTCGTCCCTTCGCCCGATGCCCGCGAAAAACTGGTGCAGGCGGGATTCTCAAAAGTCTCCGTCCTCGGCCGTGGCGTGGACACGGAATTGTTCAATCCGGCCCGCCGCAGTGAAACGCTGCGCCGCGAATACGGCGTCACCGGGGATACTCCCGTGGCCCTGGTCGTCGGCCGGGTGTCCACCGAGAAGAACATCCGCCTCGCGATCCGCGCGTTTGAAAGGATGAAACAGGCCTGTCCTGAAATGGTCTGCATGGTCATCGGTGACGGCCCGGCGCGCTCCAAGCTCATGCGCGATCATCCTGCCGTCCTGTTTCCTGGTTACCTAACAGGAGATGCGTTGGCGGAATGCTGTGCGTCTTGCGACATCATGCTTTTTCCCAGCGCCACCGAGACCTTCGGCAATGTCCTCATCGAGGGCATGTCGAGCGGTTTGGCGGTTCTCGCCTTCGACTACGCCGCCGCCGGCTGGCACGGCCATGACGGTGAAAATCTTTTGAAAGTCGCCAAAGGTGATGAAGCTGCATTCCTCGCTGCCGCAGTGAGTCTGTTGGATCCCACGCTCCGGGCCGGACTCGGCGCCGCAGCGCGTCGCACCGCCGAAGGCCTCGGTTGGCCGGCGATCGTCAGCGAGCTGGAGAACGTCTTCCGCCAAGTGATTAACAAATAACATCCTATGTCCCACCGCACGATTCCCATAGAAACCGAAACGATGCCGCCCGGCATCCCCTACATCATCGGTAACGAGGCAGCGGAGCGGTTTTCCTTCTACGGCATGCGCACGATCCTCGTCGTGTTCATGATGGACTTCCTGCATCTGATGGACGGCAAAGCGGGAAGTCCGATGTCGGACAACCAAGCGGTCGGGTATTATCATGACTTCACCAGTTGGGTTTATTTCACGCCGCTGTTAGGAGCGTTGATCGCCGACGTCTTCCTCGGGAAATACCGGACCATCCTGTGGCTCTCCATCGTCTATTGTCTCGGCCACGCCGCCCTCGCGTGCATGGGCAACTATGGATATTCCCCACAATGGTTGTTCGCCGGCCTGCTGCTGATCTGCCTTGGCTCCGGCGGGATCAAACCTTGTGTCTCCGCCCACGTCGGCGACCAGTTCGGGAAGAAAAACCACCATCTGATCACCCGCGTTTACAACTGGTTTTACTTCTCTATCAACTTCGGATCGTTTTTCTCCACCTTGATGACGCCGTGGCTGCTAGAAAAATACGGACCTCATTGGGCGTTCGGCGTCCCCGGCGTGTTGATGGCCATCGCGACGTTCATGTTCTGGCTGGGCCGGAACCGCTTCGTCCACATCCCGCCGGCCGGTCTCGGGTTTTTCAAAGAGGCGTTCTCGCGGGAGGGGCTGATCGCGCTCGGCAAGTTGATCCCATTGTTCGTGTTCATCGCCGTTTTCTGGTCGCTCTATGATCAGACCGGATCGTCATGGGTGCTGCAGGCGAAGCAATTGGATTTGAAATTCCTCGGCATCACCTGGCTGGAATCCCAGATCCAAGCGGTCAATCCGATCCTGATCCTCGTTTACATCCCACTCTTCACCTTCGTCATCTTTCCGTGGCTTAACCGGATTTTTCCGCTCACTCCCCTGCGTAAGATCGGGCTTGGCATGATTCTGATGACGGCTTCGTTCGGTCTAACTACTCTGATCCAGACCTGGATCGATGCCGGACATCGGCCGTCTGTCGGCTGGCAGATCGGTGCGTATGTGATCATCACCGCGTCTGAAATCATGGTCTCCATCGTCGGCCTCGAGTTCGCCTATACCCAGTCGCCCAAGGCGATGAAATCCTGGGTGATGTCGTTGTTCTTGCTGTCCGTGTGGGGCGGGAATCAGTTCACCGCGAAGCTCAACCATTACATCGCCATCCCGTCCACCGGTGAGATCCAGTTCGAACAAGCCACCGCGAACCTGCCTGCCGATTGGCAGACCTCGCCACGCACGATTTCGCTGCCGGGCTATGATGGTGTCACTGGCACCGATGACGACTTGGTGGCACGCTGCACCGAGGGACGGATGGACTCGTTGGAAATCCCCGGCCGTCCTGAGTTCGTTGCTGCGGCCACCCGCATCGAGGCGGCGGCCGCTAAGGAATTCCCATCGAATGTGGAGGGCAATCAACTGATCGCCGGAGCCAAGGACCCTTGGGGAAACCCGATGGTTTACGGACTCATCGATTCATCGCACGCACGGATTTCCAGCGCCGGGCCGGACCGGACGAACACGACCCGATGGGACATCGGCATGATCATTACCAAAAACAGTGCCGACCCGCCGCCGGGCATGGACACGTGGTTGGGCCGCCGCAAGGCCGAGCTGCGCATCAAGGACAAGCCGGCTCTTTCCGGCTTCACCCGCACCGAGTTCTGCGGCGGCCAGAGTAAATTAGAGGGCGCCGCCTATTTCCGTTTCTTCACTTGGCTGGTGTTGGTAACGACTGTGTTGTTTATCCCATTCGCGTGGTTCTATCGACCTAAGTCCTATCTGCACGAATGAGGCTGAATAGGTTTTGGGTTTTATGGATTATGGAAATCAGTTGGAGGTGGCGCTTGAATTGGCACCACGGAATTCAACAACCGCGATATCAGGGATTGTTTTTCCGGAGAAGGCGAGCCGCACATGGACGATGTGACTCTTCGTCGGTAGCTCTACTTTCACTTCCTGCCACTCCGCTGACGCCGCGATCTTGAATGACGCGCTCTGGCCCGCGACGAAATCCTTCTGCTGAGAAGTGCGCCAAGAGAATTCACCGGTGCCGTCATCGGGGCAGCGCAGTCGCAGGGTCGCGGTCACTGGACCGGCGAGATTGAGATTGTTGCGGGTGATGAAGGGTTTTGTGGCTTTGGGATCCGGCTCGATGTGGAGGGCACCGTCGCGCATGCTGAGTGTGCAATTGCGGCCCAGCCAGCCTTGCATCGCATCACCTTCGGGTTTCAGCGGCTTGGAAGTGGCTGGAGCAGTTAGATTCACATGGGCATCGTAAAACTTCTGATCCTCATCGACGAGGTTGCGCGGCAGTCCGGGAGCTGGCAGCGTGGAGTTCCATTCCATCAGGCGCTTCTCCAGATCCGCCGCGACGTCGGGAAATTTTGTGATGAGATTGGTAGTCTCCGCCTTGCCGTCCGGGGCATCCATGTCGAATAGATAACGCTCGGTCTTTCCTAACAGGATAAGTTTCCAATGGTCGGCACGGATTGCAGCTTGCGAGCGCCAGCGCCAGAAGAGCGCTTCGTGTGGATTGCCTGTTTTTTCACCTAACACGAATGGCATCAGGTTCACGCCATCGAGCTTTTCATCGTGTGGCAGTCCGGCGATCGCAACGGCGGTGGCGGCCACGTCGAGATTGATCACTGGCGATTCATATACTTTCCCCGCAGGTAGCGTGCCCGGCCAGCTGGCGAGGAAGGGGGTGCGCACCCCACCATCGGTGAGCATGCCTTTTTCTCCTGTGAGCGGGAGATTCAACGAACCGTTCCACGCCCCTTTTTTCAGCGGCGCGCCGTTGTCGCCGATGAAGAAGATGAGCGTGTTTTTTTCAATTCCACGCTCACGGAGTTTCTCGCGGATCTGACCGATGCCCTCATCCATGGCGGCGATCATCGCGAGTGCTTGGCGGCGTTCCTTCGGCAGATGGGAGGGAGTTTTAGAAAACCATGGCTCGGGTGATTCCAGCGGCACGTGCGGCGCGAAGTAGGCGAGGTAGAGAAAGAAGGGATCGCGTTGATGACGGTCGATGAACGAGAGCGCGGCGTCCGTTTGCCAGACACAGCGGAAGCGTTTGTCGGTGAGCATCTGCGGGGCGTTGGCGAGCTTGTTGCCTTTCAGATCATGCGATGCAATGAAGCTGTTCATCTGCCCGCTCGCGTATTCGTCGAAGCCTTGGGCGAGGGGGAGGAAGGCGTGTGCGCCGCGTTCGGTGTTCGGGCTTTCCTCCTTCGCGTTGCCCTTCTTCGGAGGCGGTTCCAGATGCCACTTGCCGACCTGACAGGAAATATAGCCCGCCGGTTTTAGGCGTTCTGCGATGGTCAGCTCCGCCAGCGGCAGAGGTCCCTTGGAATTGTCTTCTACTCCGCAGCGCTGCTGATAGCGGCCGGTGATCACGCCCGCGCGCGATGGCACACATTGCGGCGCGCTCACGTAGCCGTGGGAAAACCGCACGCCGTCCTTGGCCATCGCATCGAGATTTGGTGTGCGGATGTCTTTGTCCACGCCCTGCGCACCGAGGTCGGCAAAACCGTGATCGTCGCTGTAGATGAGGATGATGTTAGGCTTGGCGGGCGATGCGGCAGTTGCGGAATGGCCGGTGAGTAGCAATGCGGCGAGCAGGATGGATGTGGGTTTCATGAGTGATGATTTAAAAGGGGTGCGGGGATTCGTTTAGCGACCGTTCAGTCTCCCGATTAGTTTGAAAGTTTCGCGCTGGAGGTCGTGGCGGCGGTTTCCAACCGCCATGCCCAATTCAACTGGATAGAAGGATATGAAGCAAAAGCCATTTTTGTGGAAGGTGGGCTGGGCGGATGCAATCCGCCGCCACGGTCCACTCCATACCAAATTCAAGTTCTACATTTGGTCATCTACGCGCGTTTCGCCAATCTCTAAGCAATAGAATTTCGGTGTAGCTTCCAACTTGGTGGCCAATACAAAAAACCCCGGACTATGGGTCCGGGGTTCTAGGTGAATCGTGGAATATCGTCCGGATCAGCGGCTCTTCAGATACTCTGAGATGTCGGCGATCGACTGGGCGGTGAGGCCGAGTTGGGCTGGGACATACATCAATGATTTTTCAAGTGGCTTGAGGCTGGCGATGCGCGACTTGGCGATGGTCTGGGTCTGCGCGCCCATGGTTTTCATGATGACCGGATCGCCATCGCTAAGGACCATGCCGGTGATGGTGAGGCCGTCGGTGGTTTTCAAGATGGAGCCCTCGAAGCCGTGGGAGATATCGGCGGAGGGGTTGCGGATCGAGTTGATGACGACTTCCAGCGGCTGTTGCTTGCCGAAGGTGGTGAGGTCCGGACCGTAGTCGATTCCTTGGTCACCGACGCGGTG
>JBBQDJ010000093.1:0-10471 GCA_038319595.1 Verrucomicrobiales bacterium | reverse complement strand
GATGTGACCGGATTCACGGGCAATCCTGAAGCCGAGCTTCTGGAAAACCCGGACCGCATCCTTCTGGCTCACTCCCGGGAGCTTCGGCATCAGACTGCGATTTCGATGGTTTCGGCGCTTTTAATACCGGATTCCTCCGCTTCGACAGCCAACCAATCCGCGATGGCTTCTCGGATGGCGTCGAGCGCCTCCGCTCTGCTGGTCCCTTGGGAATGGCATCCTTGGAGATCGAGGCATGAAGCCGACCAACCCTCTTCGGTCTCAATGAGTCGGATACGATAATTCATTCGGGGAGTTTAGCGAATGCTCGCTTTTCAGCAAGAGGAACGTCTCAAAGGCTCAAGTCACGCAGGAGTTTCTGGATTTTAGGATCGGCGAGGGCCTTGGTGAGCAGCGGGTGTCGCAGCAGGGTGCTGAATTTGCCGTTGCGGGCAAGGTTTTGGAGTTCGGGATCGTCGACGATGATGGCGCGCGGGATGGGTT
Source organism: Verrucomicrobiales bacterium (assembly GCA_038319595.1). Classification (GTDB taxonomy): domain Bacteria; phylum Verrucomicrobiota; class Verrucomicrobiia; order Verrucomicrobiales; family Akkermansiaceae; genus Luteolibacter. The sequence goes on along the minus strand of JBBQDJ010000093.1, from coordinate 9,988 downwards.
TGCCGGTCTGCGGGTTGATGACCGGGGTGAGTCTGGATTCCGATTGGGCGGCGATCAGCTTGGCGAGGTTGAGGCGGGATGGCTGGGTGAGGGGATCGAGATTCCGGATCCAGGATTCCGGCAGCGCAGCCTCGATGGAGGTTTTGAGGCGTTGGCTGAACCCGTCGGGCGTGGTTTCGGGAACTCCGTTGGATTTCTCTGAATAGGCACGGACCTCGGCGATGGAACCGTTGTGATGGAGGACGATGGCTCCGATCAAACAAATGAGCGAGGTCGGGATCAGCGCGAGCAGAAGCAGGAATGAGGTTTTGATGATGGATCGCTTTTTCTCGGGCTCCGAGGAGTTTCGGATCGGGCTGGCGATGGCCTTGGCAATTTTTCGGAAGACGAAAAACGAAATCAGGAATGCGGCGAGAGGCAGTCCGTTCGTGATCCATGGGACGGATTTACCCGTCCAATCAATGGAGAGGCCCGGTGCGGTCTGCCAGAAACGAAAACCGATCCAAGCACTCAAACTCAGGGCCACGGTGCCGATGAGCATCCGCGTCATTCCCCGCAACATGACGAATCCGGCGCACACCGCGAAGATGATGAGCGCAGCAGTGCCGAGGCTGATTTGTGGGATGGTTTCGGGAGACAAGAGGAAGAGGTTGAGAGTGGGTGTTTGAGAGTGATTTCGGGATACTCAAATAAGCGGAATGCTCAGCGGAGGCGACGACGTGGGACCTTTTGTCTCATGTGAACCAAGGTCACAATTTGCAACTCGTTCTCCAATATCCTGTAAATGATCCGGTGGCCCCCTCATGGACCTCCCGTAGATCGGATTCCGGGTGTTCGTGCACGGGATGGCCTCGGGTCGGCGTGGACGCGGTGCGTTCAACGCGGGCAATCAAGCGCGCGATTTGGACGTTGGCATATCGCTCTGAATCACGTGCGATGAAATCGTGGATGACTCGCAGATCGAAACGTGCCTGCGTTGACCAGATGATGTTCATGCCAATCCGAATTCCTCGCGGATCGCGTCATGAGTGTGTTTGCGTGCTGCCTGAATGTCACTGAGTCCGGTCTCGATTTTCTGGCGTACGAAAATCTCATTCATCAGGTCATCCCAGCTCGCGGATTCGGGCAATTCACGCACCAAGCGGGCGGCGGCCTTCGTGATGGACGGTTGGCTCTCTTTAGATCGTGACATGTGGTTAGGAAGCCCCAAGTAACGGCCGTTTGCAAGTCGAGGTTTCCGCTTGTGAGGTAAATGCCGGGGTCGCTGGAATGAATGATGGCTGCGCTCTGTGACGATCGATTGCATTGGAGCAAGTCAGCGGCGGACCTCAACCGCCACTAAGGTGAAAAAGCTTTTTGCCTCAGCAAATGATCCGTGAGCACGAGGGTTGCCATCGCTTCCACGATCGGCACGGCACGCGGCAGAACGCAGGCGTCGTGGCGGCCTTTACCGGAGAGTTCGGTGTTTTCACCGGCGGAGGTGACGGTCTCCTGCTCACTCATGATCGTGGCCGTCGGCTTGAAGGCGACGCGGAAAATGATGTTTTCCCCATTGGAAATGCCGCCCTGCACGCCGCCGGAGCGGTTGCTGGTGGTGCGGATTTTTCCGTCCACCATGCGAAACGGATCATTGTGTTCGCGGCCTGTTAGTAGGGTGCCGGCGAATCCGGAGCCGATTTCAAATCCCTTGGTCGCGGGGAGCGAGAGCATGGCTTTCGCGAGGTCCGCCTCGAGCTTGTCGAAAATCGGTTCGCCAAGACCGGGCGGGCAATTTCGGATCACGCACTCGATCACACCGCCGACGGAGTTGCCATCTGCGCGGATCGCCTTGATGCGGTCTATCATGGTTTCCACCATGGCGGCGTCGCCGGTGCGCACGATGTTAGACTCGATGTCGGCCATGGTGACGGTCTGGGGATCGACGTCGGCGTTGAGATCTTGGATGGATTTCACCCAGGCGAGGATTTCGATGCCGGGGTGGAATTTATCCAGCACTTGGCGGGCCACGGCAGCCGCGGCGACACGGCCGATGGTTTCGCGGGCCGATGCGCGGCCACCGCCGGATGCGGAACGGATGCCGTATTTCGCGTCGTAAGTGTAATCGGCGTGACTGGGCCGGTATTTCACCGCCATTTCATCGTAGGCACCGGGGCGCTGGTCGGTGTTGCGGACGAGGATGGAAATCGGCGAGCCGAGCGTCTCCCCATCTTGGATTCCGGATAAAATCTCCGCGGTGTCCGCTTCTTTGCGCGGGGTGACGATTTCGGATTGTCCCGGGCGCCGGCGGTCGAGTTCGTGCTGGATTTGTGCCTGCGAAACGGGAATGCGCGGCGGGCAGCCATCGATGACGACGCCGACGCCGCCACCGTGCGACTCGCCGAAAGTGTGGATGCGGAATACCTGGCCGAAAGTGGATGACATGGCGGCAGGGTAAACAGCGAGCGGCGTCGGGCAAGCGGGATGCGTTTCGAGTTTCAGTTTTTGGCTTTCCGGTTTTAGAAACTCCCATGCAATTGAGACTTCCCCAGCGGGTCATCGAATTTCCCCGGCGTCCCTTGGTGATGGGGATTGTGAATGTGAACGACGATTCGTTTTCGGGTGACGGCACTTTGGATTTCGAAGTTGCGATCGGCCAAGCCCGCCGCCAGGTCGCCGCCGGGGCGGACATCATCGATGTGGGAGCGGAAAGCGCGCGGACGAACCGGGCGGCCATCCCGGTGGACGAGGAAATCCGAAGGTTTTCCGGATTTCTGGAGCGCTGGGAAGATGCGTGGCGTGACCAGCAACCGCGCGATCACCAGCAGGTCTGGCCACCCGTTCTATCGGGGAATACTTGGCGGAGCGAGGTGGTCCAGGAGATCCTGAAATCCGGAATCGTCGAACTGGTCAACGACATGAGCGCACTGCCGGATGACCAGAACGCAAAACTTTGCGCCGCAAGTGGCGCGGCTCTGCTAATTATGCACAGTGTCGGTGAGCCGAAGATTCCCCATTTTCAACAGCAATGGCCCGACGTCATGGGGGAAATGGAACGCTTCTTCACGGAAAAAATCGCGCTCGCCGCCGCTGCGGGACTTCCGCTCGAATCGATGATCCTAGACCCGGGCATCGATTTCGCGAAGCAACTTGAGGATAATCTAACTGTCTATCGCGAACTCGGGCGGCTGCAGCGGTTCGGACGCCCCGTGTTGGTGCCGGTCTCGCGTAAAACAGTGATTGGTGAGGTCTTGAATCTGCCGGATCCGTCCACGCGGGATGCTGGAACGGTCGCCTGCATCAGTGCGGCGATGGCGCGTGGTGCCCAATTGTTCCGCGTGCACCATGTCGAGGCCACCTGGCAGGCGGTCAAGTCGCTCGATGCCATCCTGCGTCTAGGGTGAAAATCTTTTCCCAGCCAAGGACCGGACTATTTCACCGGGCCGGTTATTCAGGGAATGTTGAATTTAAATAGTTGTAAGCAATTAAAAATCAATGAGTTTAATTATCTTGCCGAGAACGTGAGATTGATGATCAATGCGGTGGTGTGTCGCATGCCGCGCCACATTTTCCCCCCACCCCCCCAATGAAAATGAAGATTCCGCTCATAGCGGCTCTTGTCGCCGGGATGCCTGTCATCTCAAGCGGATTCACGCTCGATGCCGTCGGCTACGCCGGTTCCGAGCTTTCACTCAATCCAGTGTCGGTATTTGTTCCCGGTTACGGCGAACTGATATTCGAGGCCGCTGTTGGCTCCGTTTTGGTGGTCAACTCGGCTTATCAAAACGACAATGGATTCGGAGGACCGTCACTGAATTTCGATCAGAACGAGGCGATCAGAATCACCTTCAATGGCTTGGAGCCGTTGAATGTCGATTTCGATTTTGTCGGAGTATCGGCTGGAGAGAGCTTCGTCGTACAGAAAGACCTGTTTACCCCCCAAGCATTTCTCGTCACCTTGCAAGGCGGCGGAAATGGCGCAGGACTTTATGCGGTGAGCTGGAATACCCAAGCGGTCCCCGAGCCGACTTCCGCGCTTCTCGGCCTGATCGGAACTGCAGTTTTCGCCTTCCGTCGTCGTCGTTAAGCCCCCGCTGCCCGGCGTCGGATGGAAATTCGAAAATCCAAGGCGTGCCCTGTCTGAAGGGCACGCCTTTTTCGTGTCAACGCGGCGTGGCTTTGACGCTGGTTTTTACCAACTCCTGATTCTCACGGAAGATGACCTTGCCACCTCGGTAGCGGGTTTTTTCCTCTCGGATAATGCCGGTTCCGGGTGCGAACCAGACGGTCCGCCGGAGCTCGATTTCGCCATCCATGCCGGTGATCAACAGGCGGATGGTGGGAAATTCTCCTGCTGGCACCTTGAGAATCTCGCGGGCGACGACCCGGGTCTTGCGGGTCAGACTGCCATTCTGCGCGGCGACGTCGGGGGATTCCGTGCCCGCTTTCATTCCGGCGATGACGAAGGGGACCGGATGGGCGAGCCACATCGGTTGGGTGGTTTCGGGCCGCATGATCATGGACCCGCGCATCAGGATGGAATCGTCACGGATCTCCACGAATTCCCGTTCTGCCGGGAACCCGGGCACCAGGACTTCGAAACAATCGACCTCCGGCAGCCCACTGGCCGGGGAGATTTTGCCGAGGTAGTTGCGGGTCCGTCGAAAATTCTCGTCCACTTCCGCGGCACCGGGAGAGCTGATGCCCGGGGGAATTTCAAGCCGCACGGCGTATTCCCAGAAATCGCCCTTGGTCACCGGCAACAAGGGGATGTCCTGTCGCAAGGATTCCGCCGCTTGTTCCGCCAGCGGTGCGCGAGGAGGCGTTTTGGGTTTGTCGCAAGATCCGGTGGTCAACACCAGCAGTGGGAAGAAAATAAGAGGGATCTGGGTCTTCATGCCGAGGTTGGTGGTTCGAGGTTCGCCACGGCGTGGTTCCCCCCGGCGTGGGGGGCTCCGAGGCGGAGTTGCCATGAGTGGTTAGGAAAATAGCCGGGGCCCATCCGACGGATGATTCGGATCAGAACGGTGATGCCGAAGACGAATGGAAGGATTGCCGCGAGTGCTCCAAAGAAGACGATTTTTTTATTCCGAGTCATTGACTCCTGTTCCAGACGGATGCGGGTGCCTTCTGTCAGGATCATTTCGCGACGGTTGAGGTAATCTTTCATCCAGTAGCGGACCATGTCGGCGGCTTCTGAGGCAGCAGATCTTACTTTGTGGGTGTCGTCCGGTTCGGCGCGTGCGCGGCGCTCCCGGTCTTCAACATCCTGTTCCACCTTGCCGGAGTTGGCGAGAGTGATGAGCCGCCCTGCCGGAACGATCCATGGGGTGTTAGAATTTCCTGGTAGATGGAGAACGACGCAGTGCATGGGTGTCCGGCACCACGCCTCGGCAAACTGCCTAGCCACATGCTCGGGTGGTGCGTTTCCCGTGTCCTTGAGGATCACGACGATCACATCGACCTGTTCCTCAGCGAGATTCTTCGCCAAGGGTGCCGAGATTTCTTTCGCCACCTTCGGGTCAAGGATCTCGTCAGGATCAAAAACCGACAAGGGGGGCCGGGGACCGAACTCGAAATCCATCGGGCCTTTGGCGAGGACTGGGACCACCAGCAGCAGACCTAACAGCATGAGGTTTTTGACGTTCATGGTGCTCGTCTGCTGGTCCGGCGCGAGCCGTAGCGCCCCCAAGCGCGGTTCAATTGTTCTCGGCTGCTTTGGAGAAAACGCACGACGGCTTCTGCGGGGACGCCGGCGTTCCAGGGGCTGGCCATGGTCGCGAGGATTGCCTTCCATTCGTCGTCGGATAGAATGCGCTCCGCTGCGTAGCCAGTCACGACGGCTGTCTGGCCGTTGTCCGCGTTGATGAGGAGCAGAACGGTCCAAGCCCGTTCCTCAAGGGTTTCCTTTTCGTGAAACGGGCAGGCATTCAGAAGCCAGAATCCAAACAGCGGCAATGAGGTTTCCGGAGGAAGGCAAAGGGTGCAGATTTTCCATCGAAACTGCGGAAAGCGCCGCTGCAGCGCCTCTCGCCCCGCTTCGATACTTCTCAGGTCCTTGTCCGTGAAAAGCCCCGCCGCATCGAGAATGGGTAGCAGCGGCGGCGGTGATTCCGGAAACATTTTCATGGAGTCCGCGCCGGTGAAATTGCAATTCAAACACCACTTGGCATAGGGCTTGATGGGGCCGGCGCAGGCAGGGCAGGTCAGCACCCCCGGCGTCATACTCCGTGTCACTTCGCTGGCGGTGTTCATTTTTCCAGACGGATCGCCGTCGATCTGCCGTGGGCGTCGAGACCTTCGATGCGGGCGAATTCCTCCACCACGGATAGCGATTTGCGCACTGAATTTTTATCCAACCGCACGATGCTGGTCCGGCGCTGGAACTGGTCCGCACGGATGCCCGAAAACGAACGGCCCGATCCTCCGGTCGGCAGCGTGTGGCTCGGACCGGCGAGGAAATCCCCGACCGCCACCGGCGAGTCGTTACCGAGGTAAATGGCGCCCGACGTCCGGATCAGCGGTAGCCAGCGCTTTTCCTCGGCCGTGATCAGCGAAAGGTGTTCCGGTGCGAAGGTATTGCAGAGGGCCACGCCTTCCGCGAACGATTTCACATGCAGCAGGAAGGTCCCGCGCTTGAGCACCTCGCGGATGATTTTCGTGCGGGAAAGCTTCGGTAGCTGGCGGTCGATGGCCTTGATGACTTTTCCTAACAGCGCCTTTGAATCGGTGGCGAATGCGACCACGCTGTCACCGCCGTGCTCGGCTTGCGCGAGGATGTCGGCGGCGATGAATTCGGCGTTCCCGGTCTTGTCGGATAGAATGAGGACCTCGCTGGGCCCCGGCAGCAGATCGATGGAGACCGCGCCGACCAACTGGCGTTTTGCCTCGACGACGAAGCTGTTGCCCGGTCCGAAAATACGGTCCACCGGGCGGATCGAGCGGGTCCCGAGGGCGAGCGCCGCGATGGCCTGTGCGCCGCCGATCTTGATTGCCTCCGTCACGCCGGCGGCTTTCAACGCGTAGAGCAGCGCCGGGTTCACCGTGCCGTCCGCACCGCAGGGCGTAGCTGCTAGAATTTGCGGCACACCGGCCGCTTGGGCGAATCCGGCGGTCATCAGTGCGGTGGAGACCAGCGGCGCCTTGCCGCCAGGCACGTAGACGCCCACCCGGTCGAATGGTGTGAATCGCTCGCCCACCGTTGCGCCCTCCGCGTTTTTCGCGGACCAGTCCTTGCGCAGGCTTTTTCCTGCAAACGCGTGGATGTTTTTCAAACTGCGGGCGACTGCGATCTTCGTCCCCGCCGTCACTGCCTTTTCCGCGGCGGCGAACTCCGCCTCGCTGACAAAAAGGGTCTTGGCTGTCAGGGTCGCGCCGTCGAAGCGTTTGGTGAAAGTGAACAAGGCCTCGTCGCCCTTCTTCGCCACTTCCGCGATGATCGAACTGACCAGATCCCGCACTCCCGGTTCTGGCAGGGCACGGCGGTTGAGGCGGCGGACAAACGGCGCGTAGCCGGGATCGAGGTAGCTGAGAATTTTCATGCCGAACGGTTGCGGCGCAACATGATCGCGGATCGCCCGTTCGCCAAGCCTGATCCTGCAGGAAACTTGGCCTGCGGTTGTCCCGATGTGGGATTTCATCAGGCTGGACGAAGGGCGGATGCCACGAGAGAACTGGGCGGATGTCAGCGGAGAACTTTTCCAAACTCAAGGCCGGCGAGCTGGCAGGCAGCGTGCGGCTCGATCTGTGCTGCGGGCTGACGGAGTTTCCTCGCGAGATTTTCGATCTGGCCGAAACGCTGGAGGTGTTGAATCTATCAGGAAATCGCTTGTCCAAGCTGCCGGGAGATCTGGGGCGATTGAAAAAGCTGCGGATCCTGTTTTGCTCGGACAATGAGTTCCACCAGCTACCGGCGGTGCTGGGGGATTGCCCTGCGTTGGCAATGATGGGTTTCAAGGCAAACGGGATCGAGACCGTGGATGACGGCGCGCTCACGGAATCGCTGCGTTGGTTGATTCTAACGGACAATCGGATCGCGGCGCTGCCCAAGTCGATCGGGCGCTGTTTGAAATTGCAGAAGCTCATGCTGGCGGGAAACCGGTTGTCGGAGTTGCCGGAGGAGATGGCGGCGTGCGTGAATCTGGAATTGGTGCGCTTGGCTGCGAATCGGTTTACGGAATTTCCCGAGTGGTTGTTCGAGTTGCCGCGCCTGTCGTGGCTGGGCCTTGGAGGTAATCCTTGGGCGCAACGGAGCGAGGCCCCGATTGACGACATCGACTGGCAGGAACTGCGGATTTCCCACCCACTGGGCGAGGGGGCCTCGGGCGTGATCCATCATGCAGAGTGGCAGGCGCGACCGGTGGCGGTGAAGGTTTTCAAGGGCGAGGTGACGAGCGATGGGCTGCCGGAAAGCGAGATGGCTGCCAGTCTGGCCGCGGGCCGTCATGGGAATCTGATCCCCGTGTTAGGAAAAATTTCTAACCATCCTGAGGGCAGGGCCGGTCTGGTGATGACGTTGATCGACCCGGTTTTTTCCAACCTCGCGGGGCCGCCGAGTTTTGATTCCTGCACGCGCGATGTGTATGCGGAAGGGGAGAGGTTCGAGCTGACTCAGGTGATCCGGATGGCGCACCAGTTCGCTTCAGTCGCCGCCCACCTGCATGGCCGACGCATCATGCATGGGGATTTCTATGCCCACAACCTACTGAGGAACGAGGCGGGTGATTGTTTGTTAGGAGACTTCGGGGCAGCGTTCATTTACCCGGATGGCGCTAAACTGGAGGCGATCGAAGTGAGGGCGCTCGGCTGCTTGTTGGAAGAACTGTTGGAGCGTTGCGAACTTCGCGAAGATGAAGCGGAAACGGTGGCGGTCTTGCGGGATGTACAACGACGCTGTGTCGCCGAGACCGTCGATGAGCGCCCGGATTTCGCGGGGATCCAGCACGAGTTGGCGAAATTTGCTGTGGCAAGCGATTGACGGTAGAGTTCGCCGTTTCTTGGAAATTGGGAATTGCGGGTGATCGTGATGCGCGGCGGTTTGAACGGATGCTTGCCGTCCGGCGATTACCGGAGTTTGCTAGTTCCATGAGCTATGCCGTTACCCATTCCCCAGATGAATTCACGCTGCAGGATTTGGTTTCCCAGCTCCATGGCATGTTAGGTGGGGGCGAGCCGACTCAGGATCAGCTCAAGGGAGTCTGCGATGTGCTCTACGCGTCGAGTTTGCTGAAAGAAGAAGGTCGCCCGGTTAGAGCACGGGTCATCCTCGCACCGCCGGACGCTTTTGCGGCGGAGGACGGTCCCCCGGATGGCACCCACGCCGTGCGATTTACGGTGTCCCACGCACTGACGTCCAACGAGATCAAACGGCTGAGCCCGGCTGCGGGTTTTTTCCACTCAGTGGTGGCGATCTGGCCGGACCGAGACCGAGGATTCCGGATCTGGGGAATCCTCAACACCGGGCCTCGCTGGCTTAACCTGGTGGCAGGGGGCCGCAAGCCGACGGGTCAGGAAATTCCGTATCCGGTCATTCATGTTCGCGATCCCGGCTGGCTGTTATTTTATCACGGCTACACCTTGTTGGCCGAGTGGCGCGGGCGGCAGTTCCACGGGCCGCGGATGGATGTGTTCGAATCGAAATTGCTGCGCGAACGTTTTGCCGGGCATCGCCGCCGCTTAGCGGAAAGTCTCATGGAGTGTTGTCTGCCGGCCACCTTGAGCGTAGAAGCGTATGCGGACCTGTCGCATTTGATTTCGCTCCAATTTGTCAAACGGATCATCAATTTGGTTCGTACCAGTGGCCACGGTGGAAGCCTGGTATTCCTGCCGGACGACAGCGAAGGAATGGACGCCGCCGCGAGGTGGATCGACTGCAAATACTCGACGGAGCCTGATGTGGCGGGCCTCCGTTTCATCACCCTGCTACAGTCGATCCTCGGGCGGGTAGGGGAGCTTTCCGCCGTCGGTGCCACCGCCGAGGACGCGTGGCAGATCTTCCGAAATAGCAGCGATC
>JBBQDJ010000092.1:0-10551 GCA_038319595.1 Verrucomicrobiales bacterium | reverse complement strand
CCCAGCCGATTGAAAACATGGGGCAGCATGACGCGCATCGCCCGCTCGATCACCTCCGCATCCTCTGCCGTGTCAAAGCTGAACAACGTCTGGCCGACGATAGAATAAGTCAGCCGGGCCATCGCCGATGAAATGTCGATGGCCGCATCCGGAGTTGGACGGGACTGCCATTGCTCCAGCAGGCGTTCAGTCGCGTCCGTCATGGTTCCAGCGAATCCGGCGATCTGGCAGTGGTGGAACGCCGGTTGATCCATCCGGCGCTGGCGTTTCCAGAACTCTCCGTTGCAGGTGAGGAGGCTTTCGCCGGAGATTGACCGGATGGTCTCCGAGCTGCGGGTCCGCTTGTCGTAGTTGCCCGCACGCCGCTGCAGCACGTGTTCGACTAGATCCGGATGGTTGAGCAGGTGGACGGTGTTAGGGCCCAGTCGGCAGCGGACGATGTCGCCATGTTCAGCCGCCGATTTCATCACCAAGCCCAACACATCGTTGCGGAACTCACGCAGGTTTCCTAGCAGGAAATGTCCAGGTGGACCGGGTGCCTTGCGTTTCAGTGGGGCGGACATGTCAGATCGGGTAGTGCCATTCATCAAACTCCCGCTTCCAGGCGGTGGCGATCTTTTCCCGCGTGGGTTCGTCCAACGGAGGAAATCGGTTTTTCTGATAGGATGAAACCGAATGCAGGTAATCCCGGAGTTCTGGTTCGAAGGAATCAAATCCATCGAGATGCAGCCGCTGGTAGAGCGTCCGCATTTCTCCCACGGGGTCGCGCTCCAGATCGGCGTAGCGGATTTCATGGAAGCGGCCTTCCGGGATGAGCGCGCGTTCCGCGAAGAATGCGTCATGGAGCTGGCGGTAGCGGCGGATGATCCCGTCGTCGATGCGCCGCAGATCCGGGCGCTGCAGATAGCTATACCACGTCGCCGTGTCGTAATAATGACGGCATGACTGGAATATCTGATAGGGATTGCGGTGGATGTGAACGAAGCGCGCGTCAGGAAACAGCTCCAACAGCTAGCGGATGCGTGCCGTGTGGGGAGGGGACTTCAGAATCAGCGGTCGCTGGTATTTCTGAGTCACCTTCTTGAGAAACCAGACGAGCGCGTTTTTCCACTCTTCGATCTCATCGGGAGGCACGCCCTCGAAGGTGAGATAGCGGGAATAGGCGTCCTCGCTTCGGGGAAAACTGATGCCGAGATAAAGCGAGCGCAGACTCATCAGACAAGGTGCGAACTCATCTTCCTGCGGGACCTGGAAACTCAATGCCATCTCATCCATTGGCCGCTTTTTGGGGACCATCCATGCGAACCGCTGCGAGTGGGCCTCTTCGGTGAGGAGAAAGGTATGGGGATTGGTGACCTGATAGGTATTCGGAAAGGCGAACTGCCTGCGGTCTTGTGCGAGCAGGTTGTGAAGGTGGGTGGTGCCCGAGCGCCAGTGGCCAAGAATGAAGAGCGGGGGATGCACGACCGTGGCGGCGATTTTATCGCGAAACGACCTGTGCTCCTTCTGCCGGTAGTAAGAATTGATGGCGCTGAGCAGCGTCACGAACAGGGCCCGGTGCCAGTAGGGTGGATCCACGCTGAATCGGTTTTCACGCAACAACCGCAGCCAATCGCCAAAAGTAATCCCGGCGAGGAAGTTGTTCCCGACACTCCACCGGGATTTCAGTTTGACGGTCATGCGGGTTCGAAAGCTGGCGGATTCCTCCGCCAGGTGCAACCCAACGGCAGGGGATTTGATTCTGCCTCTTGAAATTCAACCCGCAGCACCCTTTTTCCGTGGGTGAGGTATTTTTCCCTTGCCACAAGACACTCTGGAATCCCAAGGTCCGCCCGCGTCCGAAAGGACGTAATTCCGGCGTAGCTCAGCGGCAGAGCGGGTGACTGTTAATCACTAGGTCCGTGGTTCGATCCCACGCGCCGGAGCCATTTTCTCAAGTGCCACTGGTTGTGGCCTCGAAATGCCGTCTGAGGCTGAATCGAGTGGCGACTCAAATGATTGCCGCTTGGTGCTGGGTGTTTAGGAATCTGCGCCAGCGATGGTGAGGCGGTAGCGCCATTTCCTCAGCGACTTGATCAGGGGCAATGCTCGGTCATCGTGGCAAATCCATGCCTTGATCTGCTCTTCAGGCATACGCCGCCCTCGGGCCTAGTTTCCCTGATCTGCCTTGACCCCAACCCGGCCATACCGGTTTGAATGGCAATGCCTGCCAACTGCCGAAAGAAGACGAGAAGCGGCGGCGTAGGCCAACGCCCGATGAAAGGCACACTCCCATTCCTCCTCACTTATCTTCTATTTCGACTCGCAGCGGCGGACGAGCTTCACCCGTTGTATCAGCTTGAGAATGTTTATCCGGGCAATGAGGTTGAGCTGAAAGTCTCTGCGATGACCTTCATGGGAAACGATCTTTACGTCACCGTCTTCACGCCGGACCGCACGAACCAGGCTCCATTCAAAGAGGGTGAGGTGTTCCGGGTGAGTGGCCTGATCGGTAACTCGGATCGTTCAAAAATCGTGGCGACCCGGCTCATGGGCGGACTCTACGAACCCACGGCGATCGCCCATCACGGTGGGAAGCTTTACATCGGGGAGAAGGACAAGATTTCGAGGCTTGAAGACCGCAACGGCGACGGTTTTTACGAGGCGGACGAGAAGGTCGTGCTCATCGACGGCCTTTCCCAACCGAACTTTCACACCTACACCGTCGGATTTGGCAAAGTGGAGAAGGATGGAAAAACCTATCTAGCAGGCAACTTAACCACCTCTATCAAAATCGGCGGTTCACGTGAGTATAACCTTACGGTGAACCCGAAGACGCACCGCGGTTCGACGTTTCTCCTCGGGCCGGTGTCGGGCACCGAGAAGCCGGAAGACGTGGATATCGAATTCGTTGCCGGTGGTTATCGGACCCCTAACGGCTTCGGCATCGGCGACCACCAGTCGTTGATCGTGGTCGACAACCAAGGCGTCTTCAACCCGGCCAACGAATTCATCCGGGTTCGGCCGGGTTCGTTCTATGGTCACTATTTGCTGTCGCGGGGGGATTCGAACACCGCCGCTTTCCAGCCGGAGCAGGTGGATTCACAAATCGGCGGATCCAGATTCCAATCACCGGCCACCGTCTATCTTCCCGAAGACACGGTGGCGAGGTCGCCCGCGCAGCCGCTGATGCTGAAAGACCTTACAGGAAAACTCGCCTGTTATAACGGGCAGTTTCTCGTCCCCGACGTAACGATGGGTCGGATCACCCGTGTCTTCACCGAGGAAGTTGGAGGCCTCTGGCAAGGGGCGGTGTTCCTCCATTCGGGTGGTCACGATGCGGAGGGTCGGACCGGATTCATCGCCGGCCCTAACCGCATCGAGCAAGGTCCGGACGGAAACTACTACCTTGGCCACATCGGCCACGGCGGTCTGTGGCAATTCCTCGGCGACCCGCCCAAGCCCCACTGGGGACTGCAGCGGCTGTCGTTCAAGAAAGAAGCGGATTTTCCAGCGGGTTTCAACGAGATCGTTGCGGTTAGAGATGTGATGGATGGGCTGGAACTCGAGTTCTTCGCGCCATTGAAAAAGGAGGTGGTGAACACGGATGGATTCCTGATCGAGCAATGGACCTACATCCCGACGAATGGCTACGGCGGGCCGAATTTTGGCACCGAGAAACTCAAGACAACCGCTCACGAGTTGTCTGCCGACGGCAAACGCCTACGCCTAACCATCCCGGGCATCCGTGACAATTCTCCACCCTTCATCAGCAACAAGGCATACACCAATGAAAATGTCGGCTGGGTGGTGCATCTCAAGGCGAACGGGCTTGGCGTGTGGGGTGATGAGGCTTGGTATACCGTGAACCACCATCAGCGCTCAGAGGCCAGTCGTCCCTTGTCGCTCCAGGTCACCGAAAGCGCGGCAAAAAACCCGGAAGCCTACGCGGCGAGTCTCTATCAGGCCGTTTGCTCGGGGTGTCATGCGATCGACGGCCCGCTGCGGGTCGGGCCCAATCTCGCGGGTATTGATGGACGGAAACAAACCGTCATCCGCGGCGGCAAGGAAGTCGAAGTCACCATCGACGACGACTATCTGCTCCGCGCCATGAAGGATCCGCTCGCCGAGCATCCGAAAGGGTTCGCCCCTGCCATGCCGGAACTCGGCTTGGACGACACCGAGCGCCAAGCCATGCTCCAATGGCTCAAGGCCAGGAAATAAATCGCCGGGATCGTGAGCGTCCTAAATTCGTCTCTCGCTGATGAGGGTTTGTTTGAGGTCGGGCCTCGCGGATTCACAGGAATAGTGCGCAGTGGTTAGACAAGCGGCGGAAGCTCAACTTTTTCAATGACTTCGCCTGCGAGGTTTTTGATGACGAAGGTGAGAGATTTTGGATCGGCCTTGCCTTGGATCCAGGTGGCGGACTCCGGCTGAGGACCGCCGCCGACGAGCTGGGCGTAGGGGAACTCTGCGTTGCCCGGGATCCAGGCGGGGCGGTGGGTGTGGCCGGAGATCACAATCTGCGTTTTCCACTTTACTAACAATTCATGCCACGCATCGCGGCTGAAGCGGCTGAAAGCGTCGTAGTTGCCCGTTCGATAATCACCGGGGACGAGCTTGCGCTCCTCGGTCCAGCGCAGCGGAATGTGGCAGAAGACAACCCGATAGGGTGCATCGCGAAATTCCGGATCGGCAATGGTCTGCTTGAACCACTCCGCTTGTTCGCGGCGCAATTTCTCGAACGCCACGCGCCCACCGAAGCTGGGGTGGTCGTCCGGTTTGTCCTCGCCGGTGTGGAGGCAGATGAATGCGGCTGGCCCGCTGCGGAATGCATAAAACGGCCGGCCCTGCGGAGTGGCGACCATTTCCGGCACCTTGTAGGCCCACTTACCGCGCACATCGTGGTTGCCCCAAACGAGGAGCATGGGCCGATCCACCGTGACATCCTGCTCCGCCGGATGGAGCAGTGTGGGGACTAGCCAATCTTCCTGATTCCAGTCGTTGCAGGTGTCGCCATTCCATAACAGGAAATCGCCTCCGGGTGTGACGGCGTGCAATTGACGCAGAGTGTCGGCGTTCTGATGGGTGTCGTTCCAGACGACGAATTCGGTGGAAGGAGCCGCAGGATCAAGGGTGCGGAATTTTTTCCAAATGCTTTCATGGTGTTCCTTGCCATCGGCCGATTCCGTGATGGCGCGGAGCTGATAGGTCGTGCCGGGTGTTAAGCCTTCGATCCGCACGCGCAGGATTTCATCGCCCTGAGGCACAAAGCCGAAGCGATCTGCGGCGGCGAAACTGGAGGCACCATCGCCGATTCTCCACTCTACCCGACCCCGGGCGAGCCGTGAGACAGCCCAAACTATTTCCACTCCATCCCTGCGCGGAGCCATGACCACGGCAGGGGTTCTAACCAAGGAGGGTGGCGGGGCGGGGGCTTGCTGGGCGGCGGCAATCCCTGCTGCTCCCGAGACGGCACTGCCCGTGACTTTGCCGATGAATTCGCGCCGCTTCATGGTGCCCTATACCCGGATCGCGAAGGGATTTTTCAGGAAATTTGATGGAATGAGTGCAGGCGCTCAACGTGTGGGTGCCGTTGATCCAAGTGGGCCCGATGACCGCGCCGCAAACGAAAAACATGGACGACCTGCCATGGCTGTGGATGCTTGCGGGCCTTCCTTCTATCATTCGTTATGAAATTGTACGTGTTCATAGGTCTCATCGCCACCGCCTCACTCCATGCTGAGCCATTGCGTGTGCCTGCCCATTCTGCCTACCTTTTTCCTGAGGTGAACGGGGCACGGATTTCGGAGAACAAGCCGATCCGCGGCTGGAATAATCCGGACTTGAAGATCGCCTGGTTTGGCGAAATCAAGGCGGCTGGAAAAATCGACTGCGCGATCGAAGTGACGCTTCCCAGCGGTAAGGCATCGGATTTGAGATTTACGCTGGCGGGTCGCTCGAAGGACTTGAAGGTGACCGGAAACGGAGATCAACCGCTGCGCGTGGAGCTTGGGCAGTATGAAATCTCCAAGCCCGGCTACCAGCAATTCACTCTCGAATCCCTCAATGCGAAAGGTGAAGCCGCTGGCGACATCGGTGCGCTGTTGCTAGATGGACCTGCGGCGAAGGACGCGCATTTCAACATCAAGGAGCGGCGTAACGCGGCTTCGGTGCATCTCGGTTATGCAAATCCGAAGGGCGTGAACGTGGAGGCCTTTTATTGTGAAACAACAGCGGTGGAAGACCCACTCTGGACCTATTACATGGCAGCGGGTTGGCATCGCGGCTACTTCGGCATGCAGGTGAACAGTCCCACCGAGCGCCGGATCATTTTTTCAGTGTGGGATAGCGGTGACGAAGCCAAGACCCGTGACAACGTCGGCCACGAAGATCGTGTGACGCTGATCGCCAAGGGAGAAGGCGTGAACAGCGGCGACTTTGGCAATGAGGGCACGGGTGGACACAGTCATCTGAACTACCTTTGGAAGACCGGATCGACCCAACGCTTCCTCGTCACGGCCAAGCCAGTGGATGAAACGCACACGGTATTTTCCGGCTACTGGTTTCATCCCGACCAGAAGAAGTGGATGTTGATCTCCAGTTGGAAGGCCCCAAAGGATGGCGGTTGGCTCAAGGGCCTCTACAGCTTCAGCGAAAATTTTAACGGCCAGAACGGCTATCTTCCGCGTAAGGCTCTCTACGGAAATCAGTGGGTCCGCACCGACAAGGGTGAGTGGATTGAAATCACCCGCGCCAGTTTCAGTCACGACGCTACAGGCAAGGAGGATCGGTTGGATCGCTTTATGGGAGTGGAGAACGGTCGCTTCTTTCTCAGCCAGGGAGGCTTCGTCGAAGGCTTCACGAAATACGGGACACCGTTTGATCGTGCCGCGACAAAGGAGCCGCCAAGCGACCTCAATCTGCCTCCACTGCCGCTACCCTAAGTGACAAGATTGTTTCCTGATTGGAGTTCTCATCTTGGCACGGCGGTTGCTTTAATTTCCCTGTCGCGACACTTAACAGGCGGTCCGGCCGACGTGCTCTTGGTTAATGGGTTTTCCACGCGCTAATCGGTCGGGCCGCTTCTGTTTTTCAGAGGTCAGATGGGCTCGACCTCGGAGACTGATCGCATGGCCCTCAGCCGCCAGCGTCTCGGTTGCGAAGGGTAACCTTTTAAGGGGGATGGATCTCCGGTCCATTCTCTTTGAGTTCAGCGCAGCCAGAAAAAGGGACCGGAGATCCTTTCCCCTTACCCATGAGTGCTAACAATTTGTGCGACGGGAGTTATTTACCTGGCACGATCCAGATATTGCGGAACACCACCGGATTGCCGTGGGATTGGAGGTGAATCGGTCCATCCGGACCCTCCAAGGGCTTGTTCAGCGGAGCTGACGTCGTGAAATCCTTGGAAAGTTCCAGGTCCTCATGCACGACCACGCCATTGAGTCTAACCGTGATGCGCGGCCAAGCAGTGCGCTTGCCGGAAGCATCGAATTTGGCGGCGGTGAAATCGACATCATAGGTCTGCCAAGCGAGGGGCGGCAGGCACATGTTCAGCTTTGGCTTGGAAATCGAATAGATGCCCCCACACTCGTTATCTTCACCCTTCAAGCCGAACGAATCAAGAATCTGAGTTTCCCAGCGACCACTCTGATAGACCCCGCTATTGCCGCGCTGCTGCCCACGGGCATCGGGCTTGTAAGGGGTGCGGAATTCGAGATGAAGGGTATAACTGCCGAAGTTTTGTTTGCTGGTGCAACCGGTGGCGAGCAAAAGGCCGTTTTCCATCTTACCGTTTTCCCATGCTTCCGCCGATCCGCCATCGAAGAGAATCACCGCGCCCGCAGGCGGTTTGGCATCGAGGCTGACGCTGTGGCGTTCGATTCTTGGCAGGATGGATTTCGATCCGTCCTCGGCTGTCAGGCTGAGTTTGCCATCTTGGATGACTGCAGTGACCTTCTTCGCATCATCGGAGAATGAGACCTTCTCGCCCTCGCGCAGGCCCTTCAAAAGGCTGCGTTTTTGGTCAGGAGTCCATCCCATCCCAGGCAGGCCGCCCTCGAGGACATAGGCCTCAAACTGACCCTTGCCGAGTGCCACGACCTGGACCCCCGCGGTGGCATCAGCATCGGCCCTAGTGTAATCTCCTTGAATCGCGAAATCCGGATCCTCGCGAAGCGCGGTTTCAGGATCGGTCCAGGTTTTGGCGTCCTCTTTTGGAGCTGCCGAGGTCAAGCCGGCAGAGAGAAAAAGCAGGGCTGATAGAAGACGGACGGCGGATTTTGGTTTCATGGTGGTGGGATGCTTGAAGGTGGAGGAAACGTGGCGCTTGTTTTATTTCAGTTCGCAAGTGGCAGAAACCGGGAACTTGAGTGAAACGGGACCGAGGAGACCGGACGGCAGCAATGGTGAGGCGGGATTGAATTTACGCATTAAGTTGGTGCGGGTGATCCTCGCTTCAGGAGCGACATGAAAGTCTCCCACAATCCGGTTGTTCCAAGTGTTGACGACGGTGATTTCGAGCTGGTTTTCGCCGACTTTGACATACGGCGCGATGTCGATGCGATAGGGTTCCTTCCACAGCACACCTGCCTCTTTTCCATTCACTCGAACGACTGCCACTTCCTTGACGGAACCGAGGTCGAGGACGATGGAGTCGCTGCCAGTCAGATAGTTGTTAGATTGGTTGAACTGGTTGTGGTAGGTTGCGGCTCCGGAAAAGTATTTGACTCCGGGATCGGGGGATTTCGTCCAATCGGAAAGGGGTTCCATCGTCATGGAGTCCGGCGCGCCGCGATTTTTGGGAAACGTGATTTTCCATGGCCCTGGGATCGGTCGATCGATGGGAGTGCTGGGCACTGTCATCTTGCCGATGCGTCCACTCGCAGATTTAAACTGATAGGTTCCGGCCTGCCACACTTGGGCCGTGAGTTTGTCGCCGTCCAGCGCGGTGATCTCTAGCGATGGGCGCTCTGCGGATCCAGAAGGCTGTCCGATCATCACGATGGAATCCTGTGGTGCGCCTTTTTCAAAGACTACGAATACCGATGAAGCGGGAGCAAGATCTAGGGTGAGCGAGGTGAACCCATCTTTCGATTCATACACATGACAAGGCTTCACACTGCCATCTTCGGCGTGCCAAAGACTTGGGATTTTTCCCGAACCCACGCGGAACCGGCAGCGGACGACTTCGCGAGTCATGGAACTGTTGGAAACAAAGTAGATCTCTTCATCGGCGGTGGCACGGTGGATGTAGTCGATGTGTTGATCCTCGTTGCTGATCGTTTCCGCGACGAAATCGCGCTCAACGCCCATGTTGGCGAGGACTTCATTGAGCGGTTGGTTCCAGATGACTTTTCCCTTGCCGTAACCATGGGTTTTCACCCGGTCGCCATCGCAGTCGCCCCAGATCCGGGTGGCAAGCTCACGAACCTCGCGGTCACAGTCGGGAAAACCCCGAAGGCTGTTAGATCGCTCCGGTTTCGGGCCGACGACGGTGGCACCAGCTTCCACGAGTTCTCCGATCCGTTTCAACGCCGCGAGCGAGATGGTCTTCCGGTCAGGCAGGACCATGAGGCGGTAGCTCATGCCGTCGGGGAGTGAGAGTTTGCCGTCTATCACCTTCATCCGCGTGAGGATCACCTCCTCGTTGACATAGTCGTAATCATAACCATGGCCCAGCGAATCCAGGTTCACCGGTTTGGGTTGGCCGCAGTGGGCACATTTATCATCGCTCCATTGAGATTTGATAGTCGGGGCGATGCGTCTAGCAGGAACGAGGTTTGGAGCATCGTCTCCGTAGTAGGCGCAAACGTCGGCGACAAATTGCCCCTGCTGCAGCAGGTGGCAGGAGCGGGACATGTCAGTGAGCATCGGCCCGGCTTGGTTCCACCAGGTGGAGTTGATATTGAAATGCTCCCCGGCGTGATAGGCGAAACCGGGCAGTCCCGCTTCAGGTGGGTTGTGGGCGAAGGTATGGAAGGTGACTTGGTTGAGGCCGGCGCAGAGGGCGATATCGAACAAGCGCTTGTAAGCTGCCGGACCCTCCTGCCAGTTCTGCCAACCGGTGAACGACTCGGCATTGACGAGCTGCTTGCCATAAATGTGGGCGGCGCTGGCGGCTTCCTTGGTGACCCAGTTTTTCCGGTTGTTCCAGAATTCACCCATCGGGATATCCGCGGCACCGAGCGCCTTGAGTGGATCGACGCGGGCATGTCCACCATGGCCGCCTTCTGCGAGAAGGAGCAGGCCCCGCTTGTTGAGAAGCTCGCGGGCTCTGACGAAGTGCTCCTCCACGAGGAGATCGCTGACGGTTTTGTGATAGTCGTGCTGAAAGCGGTCACTTGTTTCCCGATCGCTGACCGTCCAACCGGCGAGCACCGGCAACCACGGCGTCGGGTCATAGCCGTTGTGAGTCGCGAAGGTCTTGATGAAATCCGGCGTCCAGTCGGTGGCGGGTTTCACTTCGTAGCTGTCGAGCATCAGAAGTTTCAGCGATCCGAATCCATCGCGTCCTTTGGACAAGGTGTCCAACATGTGGTTGAAATGCACATCGGCGGCTTGACGGTT
>JBBQDJ010000091.1:0-10578 GCA_038319595.1 Verrucomicrobiales bacterium | reverse complement strand
GACCCATTTTAATTCCTTCGTAGCTCAATAGTAGAGCAATTGGTTGATAACCGATAGACCGCGGCGCAAAACCGTGCGGAGGGACCATTTTCCAGGCTGTGTAGCTGAGATAGATTAGCGCCTCGCTGAAGACGAGGAGAGTCCGGTGCGATCCCGGACGCAGCCGCCATTTTCAAAAGCTCCATTGATGTATCAGCTAGCATAGCGGCCTTTCACGCCGCAGAAGCCGGGGCAGCACCGGCATGGAGTGCCATTTTTTCCAGCTCCCGAAGTGTAAGAGTCGTGCACGCCGTCTTGCGAAGGCGGTAGTTCGAGGTGCCGTTTCGACGCACACCGTTCGCTCAAGGCCCTGAGCCCGTCGAAGGGCAAGTCCTCGCGGGAGCACCATTTCCCAATGTTGACCATGTTGTAAGAGTAGCATCCCGCCCTGTGAAGGCGGCCGTGCGGGTGCAAGTCCCGTTGGTCAACCCAGTTTTCCATCGCGCACAGGATGAAGAGACGAATCGTCGGTCTGCAAAACCGATCTACCCGGTGCAAGTCCGGGGTGCGCGTCCCTGTTTTGTTAGCCCCGTAGCTCAACCCGTAGAGCAGCCGACTTTGAATCGGCAGGTTGGCGGTGCAAATCCGTCCGGGGCCGCCATTTTCCACCAACAAACCAATATCAACCACCATCATGCTCAATTCTCATGACTTCCACGACCGGCAGGTGATCGCCGCCGCTCGCGAACTCGATGCCCTGCGCCAAAAGCGCTACAAGATCAAACAACTGGAACAGCCCTACCAACGCGGATGGCGCCGTTCTTACACGCTGAGTGAACGGGCCCTGGATCGCCAGGACCGGGCTACTCTTGAGGCGATCTTGGAGGTGATCGGCAGCGTGGTCGTGCATCACAGCCGCAATTTCCAGCGCCGTCAAGGACGAGCGAGGAAGCTGTGCGAAATCGAGCAGCCGCTCCGGTCGATCTCAGTCCACGAGTGGCAGCGGAAGAACTATCCCGAGTCATGGCGACGTTACTTCCAATACCAGCTTCGGCTCGAATGGAATCATCACTGGCAACCCTACTGGGTCTTCGTGCAGGCGTCTCTCTATCAACTCAAGGTGGGGCGAAACTGGATCGATCAGATCCAAGAGATCGACCCTGAAATCGAGAGTCGCTTGGGCGAGTTGGACCGCTGGTTTGAACTTCATCAAAGCTGGCGGCGCCACGGCTGGCTGAAGGGCCGCCGACAAAGCTGCCGCTATTACGACGGCGAGACCAAGAAACAACGACTTCTCAAAAAAGAACATCGGCGCGAGATCGCCCGTGCTTGCCTGATTTTTCCGGAGGTTGATCCGGCTGCGTCCACACGGCGCATCCGGACCAGCCCCCGGCCGACTTCCCCACATTTTTCCCGGCGTAGCCCAATGCAGAGGCAACGAGCTCAGACCTCGTCCAGTGCAGGTTCGAGTCCCGCCGCCGGGACCCATTTTAGATTGCGTAGCCCAACTGGTAGAGGCACGGCGTTGAGAACGCCGCGAGTGCTGGTTCAAATCCAGCCGCGATCACCCAATTTCGGACCCGAAGCTTAGGCAGCGAAGCATCCGGCTTTTAACCGGACGAGCAGGGCGCAAATCCCTGCGGGTTCACCATTTTTCTGAAAACAAACACCGCTTCCGATCCACCCATCCAATTACTAACCATTTTATGAAAACTAAAGACCTGATTCTCCTCGGCGTGCCTGCGGGCGAGCCGATCCAACATGCCCACGAATTCATCCAACGCTACATCGCGGATGGGAATGAAGGCGCGCGCCTCGGCGAGGAAATCTTCCAAATCGTCGCCGATCCTTCGGCCTACTTTTCCGATGAACTCCGCGCGCCGCTGGCTCGCGTGCTGGAAGAACACAGGCGGGACGCCTGTGCCCCCTTCATGCCACGCGCCGAACTCGCGCCGTGGCGGCAGTGGGGGACCGACCTCGAAGCGGATGCCGTGCGGCAAATGGCGAATGCTTGTGCGCTGCCCGTCGCGGTGGCGGGTGCGCTGATGCCGGATGCCCATCCGGGATACGGCCTGCCAATTGGTGGCGTTCTTGCCACCGAAAATGCCGTGATTCCCTACGCCGTCGGTGTTGATATCGCCTGCCGGATGAAACTAACCGTTTATGATCGTAAGGCGAACATCATTGCCGGTCAGCGCGACCGGTTGGCGAATATCATCGAGAGCGAAACGCGTTTCGGCATCGGCTGCACCTTCAAGGACCGCCGTAATCACGATGTGATGGACGACGACTGGACGGTTTCGCCGGTGACTCATCGTCTCCGAGACAAGGCGTGGTCCCAGCTCGGAACCAGTGGCAGCGGAAATCACTTCGTCGAGTTCGGCGCGTTCACCGTGACCAGCGATCGACTTGAATTGCCCGCCGGTGAATACCTCGCGCTGCTCAGTCACTCGGGTTCGCGTGGAACGGGCGCGCAGGTTTGCGATACCTATAGCAAACGTGCGATGGATCGGCGTTCGAATTTGCCAAAGGAACTCAAGCACTTGGCATGGCTCACGCTCGATGAGGAAGATGGGCAGGAATACTGGAACGCCATGAACTTGATGGGCCGATACGCCGCCGCGAACCACGAGCTCATCCACAAGCACATCGCGAAGAAGCTTGGGGCGAGGGTCATTCTCGACATCGAAAACCACCACAACTTCGCCTGGAAGGAGCGCCATGTCGTGAACGGACAGAATCGTGAACTCATCGTTCACCGCAAGGGTGCAACTCCTGCGGGCAAAGGTGTGTTAGGAATCATTCCTGGTTCCATGGCAACGCCTGGCTTCGTCGTGCGCGGCAAGGGGCAACCTGAATCGCTCAACAGCGCATCCCACGGTGCGGGCCGTGTGATGAGCCGGACGAAGGCGCTCCAGTCATTCACTTGGAGCGGCACGAAAAAGCTGCTCGCCGAACGCGGAGTCGAACTCATGTCCGCCGGCCTCGATGAGGTGCCGGGGGTTTACAAGGACATCCACACCGTCATGGCCGCGCAGCAAGACCTCGTCGAAGTGCTCGGCCGATTTGATCCCAAACTCGTGAAAATGTGTCCGCCGGGAGAAAGAGCGGAAGACTGAAGAGATAGGAGATCAGGGATCGGAGATGGAATGAATTCCTCTTCATCTCCGATCTCCTATCCATAATCCCCAATCCTATCCTATGAACTCCATCCTCCACCAATCCACCGTGCTCGTGCTCAATCGCAACTGGCAGGCCATTCACGTGAAAACGCCTGCCGAGGCGTTCTGCATGATGGCCACCGGCGCGGCGAACGGACTTGATGTGCAGGGGAATGATTCCATTTCCCCGCTGAAATGGGACGATTGGTTGATGCTGGCGATCCGCGAGGTGGACCATTCGGTGAACACGCCGCGCGGTGCGGTGCGGGTGCCGACGGTGATTGTTGCATCTAACTATTCGAAGATTCCGCTGTGTCGCCCGCGCTTCGGCGCACGCGGGATTTGGAAGCGCGACGGCGGCATCTGCCAATACACCGGCAGGAAACTCGCGCCCGGCGAGGGCAACATCGACCACGTCGTCCCGCGTTCGCGTGGCGGGGCGTCGTCGTGGGAAAACTGCGTGCTGTCGCACCGTTCGGTGAATGAGAAAAAGGCCGACCGCCTGCCTCATGAAGCTGGGCTGCGGCTGCTGCGCAAACCGGACGTGCCCCGCGCACTGCCTGCCACCTTGACGATCCGCAACCTCCACGGCATCCCGGATTGGCAGCGGTTTCTCGCGCCCTTCAATGGTCACGCGGCTTGATGAAATCGGCACCCGCCGCGCTATTGCCAAGCGGGCGGATGTCTGCCAAGGCTGCTGCATGCATTTTCATCGCCGTCTTCCACTCGTCGGGTGCGCTTTTTTCATCGGCTTGGCCGGGTTCAGCGGGGCTGAGGATTTTTCCTATGAAACGCTGTGCGCCAAGGCCCGGAAACTGGCGGCCGAGCCCTACGCCGCTCCGAAGCTGGAGCTCGCGGATTTCTGGAAAAAGCTCACCTACGACCAACACCGCGACATCCGTTTCAAGATGGAGTCCGGACTGTGGTGGGGAAATGAGAACCCGTTTTCGGTTGATTTTTTTCACCCCGGTTGGACGGCGAAGAAGATGGTGGAGGTGCATGAGGTGGTGGCTGGCGACCAGACGTTGATGAAATTCGACCAGAAGCTTTTCGACTACGGGAAACAAAAAATCCCCGCCGGGACAGCGCCGCCCCAGGGCTATGCGGGATGGCGCGCGCGGACGCATTTGAACTCGGCGGAGTATATGGATGAGTTCCTCGTCTTCATGGGCGCGAGTTATTTCCGAGCCATCCCGAAGGACGCGCCTTACGGACTTTCCGCGCGTGGACTCTCGATCAACAGCGGTCTGCCGGGCGTGCCGGAGGAGTTTCCCGATTTCTCGGAGTTCTATCTGGAAAAGCCGGCGAAGGATTCGAAATCGATGAAGGTGAGTGCGCTGCTCACCGGTGAGAGCGTGGCGGGTGCCTATCAGTTTACGATCACGCCGGGACCGGAAACCGTGATGGATGTGGTGGCGGAAATCACGCTGCGCAAGCCGATCGCGCAACTGGGATTGGCTCCTTTTTCCACGATGTATTGGTTCGGCGAAGGAACCTATCCGAAGCCCTTGGATTTCCGCCCGGAAGTGCACGACAACGATGGCCTGCTGATGGAGCTCGGTAGCGGAAACCTCCACTACCGCCCGCTGGAAACGACCAAGGGCGAGTTCCGTCATTGTGTTTTCACGATGGAAAATCCGCGCTCGTGGTCACTGGTCCAGCGCGACCGTTCGTTCGCTTCCTATCAAGATCCGGAGGCGCTCTATCACAACCGGCCGAGCGTGCGGGTGGAGCCGGTCGAAGGGTTCGACTATGGTAAACTCCACCTCATCGAGATGCCGACCAAGGACGAGACCGATGACAATGTGATCCTGCTCTGGGAGCCGACGCCGACCTTGGAAGTCGGGAAGTCTTACAAGTTCCACTACCGCCTGCGCTGGATGCGCGATCCCGCGCCGTCGGGGATTTTCTCGGTGCGTGCAACCCGTTCCGGAACGCCCGTGCAGAAGCCGGATCAGGTGCTGATGACCATCGATTTCGCGAAGCCGCTCCAACCACAAGCCAAGGTCGGCGATCCGAAATGGGATGACATTTCAAAATTGAAACCGGTCGTCACTCTCAACGCTCCCTCCGCCAAGCTCCTCCATGTCGGCATGTCTGACATGAGCATGCCCAACGTGGACGACATGCCCGCCGGCCTCGGCCGCAGCGACCAGCTGCACATGCCGCAGGTCCTACGCGCCTTCTTCGTCATCGATCCGAAAGACCTCAACCAGATGGATATGACCTGCGAACTCCAGGATGCCTCCGGCAAAGCCGTTTCAGAGCGTTGGGAATATCTCTGGATGAAGCCGGCTCCTTGAAACGCATCATTCTGTTTATTTGAGAACGCCCCTTGCATGGACCGGTGACTCACCTGTAGGCGGTTATCCCAAATCGAGTTCCCGCAAGACCTGCTCCAAACTCAATTGGTGATGCTCCATCACCTCGCCGAGGATCGTCCGCAGGGTCCCGACGCGTATCGGATCATGATCCGGAACGGTCAGACGATGTGGGCCGCCCACCGAGGTGGCAAGCCGCCGGTGCGAACCCACCTGGCGGGTGAATTCATACCCGAAACTCCGCCTGAGTGCTTTTTCAAGTACGGTTGCGGAGAGATCGCGCGGCAGCTTCATACCGTGGCCAGGACTTCATCCACCACGCGATGCAGGCGGATCACCGCCGGAGCCATCCCCTCGTCAAAGTGGCAGAGCACCGCTTCCCGCACATTCGCGCGGAGCTCATCCCAAGTATCCGCCTCGGTGACGATCGAATGCCCCAAACCCCGGGCGATGAAGCCTCCGTCGATCTCATCCTCAACCACATGGAAAATGACCTCGCTCATGAACGGAAGCTTACGCCATCGAGATCGCATGGAAAGAAGGAATTCAGGCGCGGAAAGAGCGGTAAAATCTTCCCAAGCAGATCCTCACTCGTCCCACTCCAGCCGGTAGAACATCCGACCTTCCGGGGCGAGGGCCTCGCTCCAAGTGGCGGTGGCGGATGCGGCGGTGAAGCGGTGGGCTTCCTGCCAGCCGGACAAGACGGGGGAGCGCATGATGCGGTATTCGCGGACGGGAACAAGATGGATGAAGGCGAGTTGGGCCTCGCTAGTGGCTACGGTACAGGCGATGATAGGTGGTATTGGAAGCGCGGTGTTCGCGAGAATCCAGGCAAGAATGGTCGGATTGGTAAGGTCGAGGAAGATGGATGCCCCTGCGACGTCATAGTTATTAGGAGGGGGCGTGCTTCCCTCATTCATCCCGACAAGTCTGCCATATACGTCGTACACAGGAGAGCCTGAATCCGAACTGGAAACGCGGCCATTCAGCAGGTAAGGGTTTGAGTTGAAACGGGTATGGCCGTAATTTTCGGTATTAAATGATGCCGAAGTCTCCGATAAGACGCTGGCTACCCAACCTCGGAGTTGACCGTCCATAGGAAGAAATCCGATATTTGTGAAACCCGGCACGCCGAAACCTGCTGAGGTTACTACATCGCCGATTGCTAAAGTCCCAGGCGTGGCGAAGGTCGGATTCGAACCTGAAATTGGCTGAGAAAATTTCAGAATTACTAAATCTGGCTGCGAGAAGTTCACGGCACCGCTATTTCCTCCGTACGTCGGATAGACGATGACTTGAGAGATTGTTCTAACTGTCCCAGGATCGCTCAAATGGTTCGTGCCGTCTCCAACGAAAGACGGCGTAATCAAGAGGATGTTCGGATTGTCATATGTCGCGGTATAGACACCGTGCCCCGACGTGATCGCATAGAAATTGTTGATTTTGATCGCCGAAAAATAGAATGGGAATCCATTATATTCCGATTTCACCCAAAGCACATGCGCCCCATTTGCAACACCAAGCGCGATGTGATTCGCGTCATTTGCTCCAGCATGCATCAGAACCGCTTGCGCGGTGTCCGCAGAGCCGGCGAATCCGAGACCGGCGATGACAAGAGCAACTGCGAGGGAGGGGTATTTCATGAACAGCGATAGGAAGGTAAGTGAATAGCACCTTTAGCGATATGCTGGCACGCGTCAAGATTCGGGATTTCGATGATTGCTCCAGAAGTCCACAGGCGAGACGCCCCCAGGCCGAGACAGCCGAGACGGCCATCCTACTTTTCACAAAACACGATGCGCAGGAGTATAGCATTATTTCGACAAGCGTCGGCGCGTTGAAAACGGACTCATGCGAATTCCCCGGCCAGCTCGTCATCATACAACGCCGCCACGGGAACCCCCAGTTTGCCCGCCTCGAAAAGAAACACGACGCGTGACAGCCCGCACATCTGGGCGGCCTGGCCGGAGCTGAGTTCGCCGAGTTCAAAAAACTTCACCGCCAGGAGAAACCGGCTGCGCTGTTGCAACGAGGCGAGATCCTTGGAACGAAGCAATAGCGAATCGGGAATGGGGATTTCAACCGTCGCGGACATGCGGCAGATTCGCACGTCCGCCGCCGGGAAACAAGCACTCAAACCACAGCCAAACGGCATGAGCGTTTCCTTGAGAAACTGTTGATCAATGCCCCTGGGTGCCGGAGAGACCAGTGGATGGCCGGGAATAGCTCTGCCGGTCAGCACGGAAGTTGTCAATCGACTTGGCAATACAACCTACGACGCTACTTCCGCCCGGTGATCACAATAAATCGCCCCAAGTCTGGAGAATGCTTTCGGATCGTGACCCACCAAGTTGCCACGCATTTCCAGTGCGACGGCGACCTGCCACGCATCGTTCTCGCCCATGCGTTGCGCGGCTTTTCGCTGGAGTAGCGCTGCGCGGGCGGCATGGGAATGATGCAAGCCCTGCCAGCGGAAGCGGCTCAGAAAATCCCGCACGGCATCGATATCCTCCGCGCCCTCCAGCACCTCTGCCAGGCTCACGGCACTGATCCACAGTCGCGCGCGCGGATTCCGTGCAAGCCACGCACAAGCCGGCCCCCGTGCCCCATCTGAGATTTCGTTCAGAAGATCGATCAGGAACGAGGAGTCTAGCAGCGCATTCATGCCCGTTTGGCAATCGCCAACCGTTTGTCACCCATGCGTCCTTCGATCTCCTTCAGCAGATCCGTGGCGCTCGTGATCGGTTTTTCCTGGATCATCCGCCGCACGAGCGCCCCCGTGGTGATTCCCTCAGCCTTCGCCCGGCGAGCCAACGCCGCTTTGTCTTCATCCGAAATCCTCACGGTGAGAGTGTTCATGGTAAGACGAATGTATGACAACTTCCGCTGCTGGGTCAAGATCCCTGTTTCCATCTGTAATAGAAATTCGTGTGCTCGCGGACTCACAAACTCCCCGACCTTTCCGAGCGAAGCGTCCACGGAGCACTCTGATCGATCATTTGTCTGGGAAGCCCATCCTCACTCGTTCCACTCCAGTCGGTAGAACATCCGACCTTCGGGGGCGAGTGCTTCGCTCCAGGTGGCGGTGGCGGATGCGGCGGTGAAGCGGTGGGCTTCCTCCCAGTTGGAGAGGGTGCCGGAGCCACCCACCGATTTGACGGACATGGATATGACCTGCGAACTCCAGGATGAGACCGGCAGGTGCGTATCCGAGCGCTGGGTTTATCGATGGAAGAAGCCGAAATGATGGAAAGTGCCCCGTTTGGATGATCTCCGGTATGGAGAATCCCTGAACCGATTCTGCGAGCCCTCGCGCATGATTCGCTAAGCCCCTGATGATGAGTATTTAATTTCAACAAAACTCAAGAACTCCCCGCCCAGTTCTCGATAAGATAGTTAGAAAAAGCCTCTGGACCTCTTGATGGAAAATGGGTTTTTTGGCAGTGAAATTGAATCGGTTGGATCGAAAAAGCCAATCCAGTTCCAAATTCAACCAGAGATGCTGCTTACCTGCCGCCGTGCTTGCTAACCAAGCCCGGCACATTAAAAACTTGAGTCTATTTTTGCACGACTATGGCACCCCATCCGAATCGACCCCAGATCAATCCACGGCGAAGCCCGTCTCCGCAGCAGGACCGCCGCTACGTAGCCGTTGAGAAGAAAACCAATTGGATTCTCTGGACATTTCTCAGCATCTTGGTGGTGGGGGCCGTGGCCTTGGTCGCCTGGAGGTTGCAGTATCAGGACAATTTGCAGAAGAACGATGAAAAGGTCCTGGCCTTGCTTGAATCCGCAGATCAACTCATTCTTGCGAATCGTGAGGATGAGGCCGAAGCCGTCGCGTCCCAAGGCATCGGATTGATTCCTGGAGACAACCGCTGCAAGGCCATGATTGACCGGATCAACGCGAAACGGCGACTGATCCTTCAGAATAAAACCGAAGCTTCCAATTTCGCCCTAGCGGGAGCTGAGGAGCTTGCCAAAAATGACATTGCGCTCGCGATTGAGGCTCTGGACAAGGTGGTCGAGGATGACGCATTTACGACGGAAATCCACCTAACGGCGGAAAAGCGGATTGCGGCGCTCAAGGGCAGCGTCTGTAGCCTTCTCATCCCACCAGATTGGCCGCGGGACGCCAATGTGGCCATCGACAGCATTACCAAGGAAATCACCGACGGATTGGTGACCGGCATTACGCCGGGCAAGCACACGATCCTGGCCTCACGCTTTGGCTTCCGCGATCCACCGCCCATCGAACTGGACTTTCGCGGGATTGATCCAGTCAAACTCCCTTTCATCGAATGGAAGCCCCGGGGCGCCAAGGTTTATGTCAAGAGCAGGCCCTCTGGTGCTGCCGTCTGGTGGCGTGGCAAGGATACCGGGAAGCTTACGCCTTGTGAGATGGTCGATATGGATGACGGCCCAATCGAATTCCTGCTCAAGCATCCCAATTACCAGGAAACCACCCTGACGGGTGAGGTGAAAGATCGGCAGCCACTGTCAGTCACAGCCACCCTCAAGCCATTGGACTAGTGCTCACCTTGAGGGCAACCATTTGCTCAAGGATCCTTCAGTCCGGGCCGATTTGGTGGAAACTTTAGAAGGTCAAACCGACTTGGCTTAATTCTCTCTATTGATTTTCAATAGGTTATCATTTTGATTGAGCAATAATTAGAATAATTCTTGATTGAGACCCGGACGCAATTACTTTGCCGCCGCAATGGTCACCCGAAACCCCGAGATTCCTGCCGAAATCGAAATTCCTGACGAGATTTCCGGCCTGCGCATGACGCGCCAACGCCAAGAGGTTTACAGAATCCTCATGCAGGAACGGAATCACCCGACGGCAAACGATGTCTTCATGCGGGTGAAAGACCGCCTGCCAAGCATCTCCCTCGCGACGGTTTACAACTGCCTCGAAGCCCTCGTGCAGCACGGCATCATCCGCCAAGTAAATTTCGAACGCGAGTCCTCCCGCTACTGCCCGAATCTCAGCGAGCACGGTCACTTCCATGACGCCACCACCGGCATCATTCATGACGTGGATTTCAAACCCGGTATCAGCCTCGCCGATGTGCTCAACCTCCCGCCTGGAGCCGTCATCGAAGACGTCGAAA
>JBBQDJ010000090.1:0-10602 GCA_038319595.1 Verrucomicrobiales bacterium | reverse complement strand
GATCTTCCGGAGCGGCTCAAGGAAGTCCAGAACCTGATGGCTGCCGGCGACGAGCGCGCCGCCAAAATCTACGAAACCATCGGCGTCTATCTAGGCTACACGATTCCCCATTATCTCGATTTCTATGACTTCGACCACATGCTGATTCTCGGCCGTGTGACCACCGGAAAAGGCGGTGACATCGTGCTGGCGAAAGCCCGCGAAGTGCTGGCCATGGAGTTCCCGGAAGTCTCCATCGCCATGCACGTACCGGATGAGAAATCCCGCCGCGTCGGCCAGGCGGTGGCGGCGGCGAGTCTGCCAAAATCCAAGAAGTAATCCGATGAAACTGCACAACCCAAGCACTTCGATTTTCATCCCCGACGGCAAGTCCGAGGGCGATGCTCTGGCACGCGTCACCCACCTCGGCATCGGCGCGCATCAGGACGATTTGGAATTCATGGCCTTCCACGGGATTCTTGCCTGCTTCGCCCGCGACGACCAGTGGTTCGGCGGCGTCACCTGCACCGATGGTGCTGGGAGTTCGCGCACCGGTCCCTACGCGGATTTTTCTAACGAGGAGATGATGGCGATCCGGAAGAAGGAACAAGACACTGCCGCCTCGGTGGGCCACTACGGTGCGATGATCCAACTCGACTATCCGAGCAGCTCGGTAAAAGGCCAGGACAAACAACACCTGACCGCCGATCTGCTGGAAATTCTCGCAGCCACCCGCCCGCAAGTGGTTTACACCCACAACCTCGCCGACAAGCACGATACCCATCTCGGCGTGACCTTGGCGGCTCTTCAGGCGATGCGGCAGTTACCATCCGATCTACGCCCCAAGCAGGTGATCGGCTGCGAAGTCTGGCGCAATCTCGACTGGCTGCCCGATGCCGACAAGGTGCTGATGGATGTCAGTGGCCGGGACAACCTGGCCGCCGCGTTGAATGGGATTTTCGATTCACAGATCGCCGGTGGAAAGCGTTATGACCTTGCGACACTCGGGCGTCGCGCGGCGAACGCCACCTTTTTTGATTCCCACTCCACGGACGCCGCCACCCAGCTCGTATTCGGTATCGATCTCACTCCGCTCGTCACCGACGAAACCAAAGATATTGTGGGCTACGTCTGCGATCTCATCGACCAATTCAACGCCGATGTACGCCAGAAGCTCGGCAAACAACTCGGCCTGATCTAATGGAAGTTATCATCCAGCCCACCACTGCGGATGCCGCCGGAGTCGCCGCGCGGATCATCGCACGCCTGCTCCGCGAAAAGCCGGACGCGGTGCTCGGACTGGCCACCGGTAGCACTCCGCTGCCGCTCTATCAGGCTTTGATTGCAATGGATCTCGACTGGAGCAGGGTCATCACCTTCAACCTCGACGAATACATCGGCATTCCCCGCGAGCATCCGCAGTCTTACCACAGCTTCATGTGGGAGAATCTTTTCCGGCATGTGAACATCGCTCCAGAGAACGTCCATATCCCTGACGGAAACGCGCCGGACATTCCCATCTTTTGCGCGGGCTATGAGGCACAGATCCGTGCTGCCGGAGGCATCGACCTGCAAGTGTTAGGAATCGGCACCGACGGTCATATCGGTTTCAACGAGCCAACCTCCTCACTGGCCTCGCGCACCCGAATTAAGACGCTCACGCCGCAGACCCGCAGGGACAACGCCCGCTTTTTCGGCAGCGAGGACCGCGTACCGTACCACGTCATCACCATGGGTATCGGCACCATCATGGAGGCCCGCCAGAATCTCCTGCTCGCTTTTGGTTCCGGCAAGGCCCAAGCCATCGCTGAGGCGGTCGAGGGGCCCGTGACTTCGATCAATCCCGCTTCCGCCCTGCAAATGCACCCGGTCGTCAAGGTCTGCCTCGATGATCAGGCCGCGAGCCGGCTTCAGCGCGCCGACTATTTCCGCTGGGTCTATGACAACAAGCCGGCCTGGCAGACATTCTGAAAACCCGAGATGAGCCCCGCGAATGACTACCAAATCCGTTAGCACTGACCTCCGAGAAGTCTCCAAACTCTTCGACCTGCGCGCCGACTTCGTCAGCGGGGTCGCCTATGGCTCGGGGCACATCAATGACACCTATTGTGTCAGGTTCGACCAGTCCGGCACCCAAGTGCGCTACATTCTTCAGCGCATCAATACGAATGTGTTCAAGACACCGGCCGCGCTGATGGAGAACATCGAACGCGTCACCCGTCACGCGCTCTCCCGGTTGCTCGCGGAAAACCATCCCGAGGCCCACCGCCGGACACTGACCTGCATCCCGGCCATCGACGGAAAACCTTATGCGGTCGACTCCATGGGAAATTATTGGCGCGTCTATCCGTTCATCGAGGGCGCGCGCGGCTATGATGAAATCGAGTCCAACGAACAAGCCTATCAAGCGGCCAAGGCTTTCGGCAGTTTTCAAAAGCTCACCGCTGATCTCGGCGGTCCGCGCTTGCATGAGACGATTCCCGCCTTTCATCACACTCCGAAGCGGCTAGAGGCGCTTCAAGCCGCCATTCTGCTCGATCCCAAAAACCGTGCTGCCGAAGTGGGGTCGCAGATCGATTTCGCTCTTGCGCGCGCCGCGGACTGCTCGCGCGTCACCGATCTCATCGCCTCGGGTGAAATCCCCGAGCGGGTCACCCACAACGACACCAAGCTCAACAACGTGCTTCTTGATGAAGCGACTGCCGAAGCCGTTTGCGTCGTCGACCTCGACACCACCATGCCCGGTTCTGCGCTCTATGATTTCGGCGACATGGTCCGCACCGCGACGCCAACGACCCGTGAGGATGATGTGGAGTTGGGGAAACTCGATCTGCGCATGGATCGTTTTGAATCGCTCGTGCGCGGGTATCTCAGCACGGCCGGAGGTTTTCTCAATCAGGCGGAGCTGGACCACCTCGCCTTCTCCGGCAAGCTCCTCACCCTTGAGTGTGGGATACGATTTCTAACGGACTACCTGCTGGGAGACGTCTATTTCAAAATCAAACACTCCGGACACAACCTGGATCGCTGCCTCAATCAGTTCGCCTTTGTCGGCGCGATCGAGGGCAAGCTTTCGGAAATGGAAGAATTGGTGTCCACCTGCCAAAGTGGCGAAGAGTTCGCAGTTCCCACTCATTGATCCATGAAAATCCTCGTCACCGGCGGATCCGGTTTCATCGGTTCCCACATCGTCGATCACTATCAGGAAATCGCGGAGGAAATCCGTGTTCTAGACAATCTGCGAACCGGCTACCGGCACAATCTGAACGGGCTCAAGCACACCTTTATTGAGGGTTCTGTCACTGACCGCGAACTCGTCCGTGAAGCCGTCGAAGGCGTGGACTATGTCTTCCACTTGGCCGCCTTGGTGAGTGTTCCGGAATCCATGTCCAAACCGGGCGAGTGCGTGGATATCAATGTCCGTGGATTGCTCAACGTGCTGGAAGAGGCATCCACCGCGGGAGTCAGAAAACTCGTGTTCGCCTCGTCCGCTGCGATCTATGGCGATAATCCGACGGTTCCGAAGTTAGAAGACATGTTGCCCGAGCCGAAGAGTCCCTACGCGATCACCAAGCTCGATGGCGAATACTACCTAGGTATGTTCCAGAGCGAGGGCCGCCTGGAGACCGCTGCGCTGCGGTTCTTCAACGTCTTCGGCCCGCGCCAGGATCCAAAAGGGGCTTATGCCGCAGCAGTTCCCATTTTCATCGAAAAGGCCGTGCGCAACGAGGACATCACCGTCTTCGGCGACGGTGGGCAGACGCGGGATTTCATCTATGTAAAGGACATCGTTGGAGCGCTGTCCTTTGCCGTCGAAACTCCGGGCGTCACGGGTATTTTCAATGCCGGCTATGGTGGGCAGATTACCATCAACGATCTCGCGAACGGGCTCATCCGGGCCGCCGGTTCCACTTCGAAGGTTTTACACGCTCCTGAGCGTGCCGGGGACGTTAGGCATTCCCGCGCCAGTTCGGAAAAGCTGCGAACTGCCGGGTGGGTGCCCCGGCACAGCCTTGACGAAGGTCTTGCCAGGACCTTGGAATTTTTCAGTAAGGCCTGACAAAACACCGGTCATTCATATTCTAACAAAATCTATCCTTAAATCCCTATGTCAACATCACCTAATTCCAACCCTCGTCGTAATTTTATCAAGGCCATCGGCGGATTTACCGCAGCCGTTGCCGGAGCACCCATGCTTGTCAACGCGCAGACCGCGACGCCGAGTCGCGCCTCTGGGGCGAATTACATGGGAGACTTTGCCGCGCCCAAGCTCGACAAGGTGAAGGTCGCCATCATCGGTGTGGGTGCGCGCGGCAAAGGCCATGCGGGGCAACTCTCCGGGATCGAGGGCGTGGATTTCGTGGGCATCTGTGATCTGGTCGAAGAGCGCGCCAAGGCCGCGGCCAAGAGAGCCATCGCGAAGGGTCATCAACCGAAGGTTTATTTTGGTGAAGAGGAAGCCTGGAAAAAGATGCTCGCGGAAACCAAACCTGATGCGGTCTTCATCGTGACGCCGTGGGATCATCACGCACCAATGTGTGTGGCCGCCATGAAGGCTGGTGCGCATGCGTTTTCAGAAGTGCCGATCGCCTATACCCTCAAGGAAATGTGGGAGATCGTGGACACCTCCGAGGCCACCGGCCGCCACTGCATGATGATGGAAAACGTCAACTACGGCCGCGAGGAACTCGTCTATCTGAACATGGTCCGCCAGGGCGTGTTAGGTGAGCTCCTCCATGGCGAGGCTGCCTATCTTCACCCGTTGTGCAGCCAAATGGAAAACGGCGACTCCACCGGATCCTGGCGCACCTTCCAATATGCCAACCGCAACGGCAACCTCTACCCCACCCACGGTCTGGGCCCGGTGGCACAATACATGAGCCTTGGTCGCACCGAAGACAACTTTGGTCGTATCGTTTCCTTTTCATCACCCGCCAAGGGCCGCCACCTCTACGCGCAGAAGTCCACCAAGCTCTCCAATCCAGCATTCAAGGACCTCGATTTCAAGGGCGGTGATCTCAGCACCTCCATCATCAAGACAGCACTTGGACGCACCCTCATGGTGCAGTGGGATGAAACCACCCCGCGCCCTTACTCGCGCCACAACTACATCGCCGGCGTGAAGGGTGCGATGGCTGGGTTCCCTAACCGGATGTCGATCGAAGGTCTTACCAAAAGCCACGACCAGGGCTGGGCCGAGAACGAGGAATGGGAGGCGATCGCCGCGAAATACGAGCATCCGCTGTTCAAGCGCATGGGCGAACTCTCCAAGAAAATGGGCGGCCATGGCGGCATGGATTTCCTCATGCTCTTCCGCATCATCGAGTGCCTCCGCAACGGCGAACCGCTCGATCAGAATGTTTACGAGGGCTGCTTCTGGTCCGCAGTCGGTCCCCTCAGTGAAAAGTCCGTGGCGGAGGACGGAATGCCCCAGGTATTCCCTGACTTCACCCGGGGCAACTGGAAAACCACCAAGCCGCTTGGAATCGTCGGTTGAGATAAATACTTTGTTAGACTATTTTCCCTCAATTGCAGAGTCACCTTGTTTCCGAGATTCGTTATGATTCACGAAGACAAGGTGAACCTTGAACTCTGAATCATCGTAGTTACCGCCGCGAGGAAAGATACGATGTTCTGCGTTTATTTTGCGCGCTGGCGGAGTTGTTCGAGGCGGGATAGGGGTTTTTGCGGTTCCGCTTTGACGGCAGTGTCGGCGGGCTTTTCGGGAGTCTTGGCTTCCGCCTTGGCGACGGGGGCGGGGGCGGGAACGTCGATGCGCAGGGTGCCGCCCATTGCGGTTTGATGGAGGATGGTTGAGCCGTTTTCAGGGATGGTGACCCGGCAGAAGACCGCGTTGTGTTTTCCGACGGTGGCATCGGCGGCGACGGTGGTTGGAAAGATCAGCTCAGTCTGGTCTTTGGTAAACGTCTTGGGTGCCGCCGTCGCGCCGTGTGGGAGGCCTAGCAGTTCGACGGTGGCCGGTCCTTCGAATGGGTGGAGCACTTCAATTTTTGCGAGCATGGAAGTATCCTTGCCTTGCTCGGTAGCTGCTAGATCGAGCGTCATGGATAGGTAGGGCTCGGCGACCTGCAGGGGCACCAATGACGACGAGACGAGCACCGGCCCCTGCGGGGTGTCTGCTTCAGCAAGGACGCAGACCTGCCACTGACCCGGAGCAGCGTCGTTGTTGGCATTGAGTTCGTAAGCGATGGCGGATTGATCGCCGGGGATCTCGACGGAGACCGGTCCGCTAACACCGGGAGGGTTCCAAAGGAAGCGGACGGTGATCTTCTCGGTGTATCCTGCGTCGCGGGTGACGCGGACTTTGAGTCCCAGCGTTCCATTTTTCACGAGCGGAGCCGGTGGCGGATCGATGTCGATTCGGAAAGGTGCTGCGGTGGTGACTGCGGTGGCGATGCGGTCGAACGAGGCCGAGTGATAGGGGCCTTCGTTGTTGATATCGACATGGTGGATGGTGTCAATCAAGGGTCCGGTTAGTAGGGGAGGGGCACCGGTCGATTTGAGGGCGAAGGCATGAAGACCACCCGCCAGCGGAGCGTCCGGGGCCGCCTCGAACACGACGGGAAACGTCGTCATTCCGCGGGAAACCGGCGGACTGTGGCAGGTGACGCCAGCGGGCAGGGAGGCTGCTTCGAACATCGCATCGCAGGCGGTGTTTTCACGGGCGACGTTGATGACTGCGGCATAACGGTTTCCCTGCGGAACGGGGAAGGTCTTCCACTTCTGGGTTTTTACCCGTTCCACCGTCGGCAAGCTCGCTGCCAGTGAAGGGGATTTTTCAACCACCTCGATGCGATAGGTGAAGTCGGGTCCGCTCCGGGCGAGTTGATCGCGGATTCTGATAAAGTAGTCACCGTCCGCTGGGCAGGTCCAGCTGATGATGCTGTCGGGGGATCCCTGATCATCGTTGTTCGCGATCGATTTGCCGTCCGCCTGATGGATCGAGAGGATGGAGTCGAGCGGCGAACGTTGACTGCGCGCTAGCACTCGCAATAAGAGATTTTGATCCTTCTTCGCGGTGAACTTGAACCAATCCGCCTTGGTGTCGCCTTCGAGAACGCCATGAATGGCGAAAGGCACCAGCGGTGCGGAAGTCGCCGTCTTCAGCGTGTCGTTCGGTGTTGTTTCCCGGATAGATTCTAACGAGGAGACGGTGATCCAGTGAGGAGAGGGTGCGGAGAGTCCTTCCTGCTGGGGGAAAAGCGGGAACCTTGGATGGGGCTCCGCAGGCAGGGTGATGGTTTGTTTGAACGGACCGGAAGGGTCGCCAATGAATGTGAACTCGATGGACTCACCCGGTTTGCCGCCGGTGGGATAGACTGCGGTGGGGCGAGGAAAGGTGCCGACGTGGAGGCGGTATTGGCATTGGTCGTTGCCCTCATAGGCCGCTTCGTGAACCACGATGCGGTAGTCCCCATCTTCCGGCGCGATGATGGACGCGAAGGCGTCGTTGCGCAGCAGCGGCGTGTCGTCGCAGGAGGCGAGTTCGAATTTCTTGGGATCAAGAATCGCGACGTAGGCGTCGAAGAAGATCCGGCCAAGCCGCATGGCTTCGATTTCAACCGACAGGCGCTGGCCTTTTTTCAAGGTGCAGACGTAGTAGTCGTCGTCCTCATTGCCAGCGACTCCTTCGACGGTGCGATTGAGTTCGATCCGCTGCGGTTGGTCGAAGGTGGCGTTCGGTTCGAGCTCCGCGACGGCGGGAAACTGGCCGACCCAGAAGGACCGGAGTTCGGTGATTCCGCCGGGACTGCGCAGTCGCAATGAATGTTCGCCGAGGGCGGCATCAGGAGCGATGGTGAACTTCGCGACGGCGTGCTTGTCATCCTTGATCGCGATGTCCGAAAGGGTGATGCCGGGTTCGTAGAAGAGCGTTTCGCCGATGTCGTGCAGTCGATCGCCGTGGAAATGAACCTCGATTTGCGTGCCCCGCTGGCCCCCCCGGGGATTGATTAGATCTAGGACGGGAGAAAACGCCGCGAGCGGCGCGATCAAGAAGATGAGGATGGAAAGAACGGCTTTCATGGCGCGGCGGTCGCGGTGCGGCACCGCTCGTTAGGCGCGTTTTGCTAACAGGGCATCGAGAACTTCTCCTCCCGCAACGATTTCGATCGGACGATCTCCCGGCGACATGAGCTCCTTGTCGGCGTTGATGCCGATCTGGTTGTAAATCGTGGTGGCGAGATCGGCGACGCCAACGCCGTCCGTATCCACCTCGCCGCCTAACGCGTCGGAAGCGCCATGCACGTAGCCCTGTTTCATTCCGCCGCCGGCGAGGAGGGTGGAGAAAACCCGCGGCCAGTGATCCCGTCCAGCGGCTGGATTGATCTTCGGACTGCGGCCGAACTCGGAGGTGACCATGACCAGGGTGGAATCTAACATTCCGCGGCGGTCGAGATCGCGGATGAGCGCGGCGATCGCCCGGTCGGTCGGTGGCATTTCCTTTTGGATGGCACTCTTGATGTTGTCATGGTGGTCCCACCCCCCGGCGGTGAGGGAAACGAAACGCACACCACCTTCGATGAGGCGCCGGGCCAGCAACATTCTTTGTCCGGCAGCGGTGCGGCCATACTCGTCCTTGAGTGAGTCCGGCTCTGCTTTCAGGTTGAACGCCTCGCGGGCAGTCTGGGACGAGATCAACTTGTAAGCATGCTGATAGAAGGCGTCCATCGAGTCGATGGCATCGGATTCCTCCAAGGCGCGGAAATGCTGGTCCACGGTTTCCAACAACGACCGGCGGCGGGCGAAGCGGGCATCATCGACGCCGGCGGGGAGGTTCAGGTCACGCACCTGGAAATTTCCTTGGGCCGGATCCGCACCCAAGGCGAAAGGGCCGAAGGCAGATGATAGATAACCGGAGTTCGCATATTCGTTAGGCACCGCCGGAACGCACACGTAGGGCGGTAGATCGTTCTGCGACCCGAGTTCGTGGGAAATGACGGACCCGATCGATGGAAACTGCAAAGCCGGGGACGGCCGGTAGCCCGTGAACATATTGTGGGTGCCGCGCTCATGGGCTGCCTCGCCGTGGGACATCGAGCGGATGATCGTCACCTTGTCCGCAATTTTTGCGGTGTCTTTCATCAACTCGCCGAACTGCACGCCCGGAATCTTCGTGTCGATGGCTCCGAACGGGCCGCGGTATTCCGCTGGGGCGAAGGGTTTGGGATCGAATGATTCCTGATGGGCCAAGCCTCCGGGGAGGAAAATATGGATGATGCCCTTGGCGACGCCTGTCTTGGTTTCGTAGTTCTTGGTATCGCCGAACGCTTGGTTTCGCAGGAGCTGGGGAAGGGTCAGGCCGAGTCCGCCAAGCAGTCCGACGTAGAAAAACTCGCGGCGGCATGTGTAGCGCGCAAGGGGATTGCCCGGACATTGGTGCTTCATGGGATTTGTGGGATCGTTGAATTTATACCTCAGCGGGATCATACGGCAAGGCGGGAAGCGTCGTTTCAAAAATGAAATCCTTTTACCTTAGGGATTGGCGACGAGGAAATTATCCTTTAGGAAATCCCCCGATGGATCAACCACGAGTGGCTGGATTACAACTGGGCAAGCAGATCGGGCATGGCGGATGTGGACGCGTCTACCGGGCGACTGAAACGGGGGGAGGGGACTGCGCGGTGAAGTTCTTCACGACGGCGGCAATGTCGCGCCGCTTATTGGAGAAGATGAGTGTGCGGCTGGACGGGGAAACTTGGCCGGAAGGGGTGATGCCGGTGACCTCGGCGGATTTTGCTGCCAGCCTTCCCTTTTGGATCACGCCGTTGGTCGGTGAGACCGACGGTGATTCGTTTTCTCCGAGCAATCTTCAGATGCAGCTCAACGATCATCCTGGGATCGGCTCATGGAAGCTGGTGAAGGCCATCGCGCGGGCACTTGCTGAAATGCACCGCCGCCGCGTGGCTCACGGCAATCTCAAGCCCGGCAATGTTTTTCTAACTAAAGAGGGTGGCGTGCTTCTTGCCGACTGGGCGCTGGGAAACATGCCCGAGATTCACCAGTTTGCTTTCACGGATGCGGTTCTCTATCAGGCGCCTGAGCAGCTCAGAAATCCGGCAGGCTATCTGGAC
Organism: Verrucomicrobiales bacterium; assembly: GCA_038319595.1. GTDB lineage: Bacteria > Verrucomicrobiota > Verrucomicrobiia > Verrucomicrobiales > Akkermansiaceae > Luteolibacter. Next base: position 529 of record JBBQDJ010000090.1, on the reverse strand, counting down.
GAGGGGGGATACCGGTGGGATGTCTACTCATTCGGTGTGCTGGCGTTCCGGTTGCTGACCGGGCGTTTCCCAAGATGTCATGAAACATTCAATTTCGTAGCCCCTGCGCCGGGTGAAGCGCGGAAAGAAGGGATCCATGCGGACTTGAAGAAGATCGCGAGAAACCTGGAGGCTCAGGACAGTTTCACTTGGCCGGATGAGGCGAAGAACCCGCTGGAGTTAGGATTTCGCGAATGGATCGACCGCTGCCTCCCGCTGTCGGCAGAAATGCGGCCTTGGTCGATGATCGACGTCGCCGCCGGGTTCGATGCGCTCGAGGCGAAGGTGACGATCGATGGTGACCGCGAGGCGTTCCTTGATCAGCGGCGGCGTGCCGAGAGGCGGGCCTGGCGGGCGTTGTTTTTCGCGGGTGCGGCCACTGCTTCTGCCGTGGTGTTAGGTGGGCTTTGGCAACTTTCGAATTCCCAACTCATCAAAGAGCGGGATGCACGCGAGGTCGATGTGGCAGTGCTGAAGACGACGGGCGACG
>JBBQDJ010000089.1:0-10643 GCA_038319595.1 Verrucomicrobiales bacterium | reverse complement strand
CGAAAACCTCATTCCCCTTGTAGCGGCGTGTCTGCGACCGTCGCACTTCCCCATCTCCCACCTCCTTGCACCGGCATGGCATGCGCGAAGCCGTGGAGGCTCATCCATTCAAAAATCCACCATCCAAAATCAGCAATCGTCAATGTCTTCCTGCGCCCGCTTTTCTCCTTCCCATCTAGCAGCTAAACCGCTTTTCTAACCCTGTGCCCCTCGCCTCCGCCATCGAACGCCTTTACGATCTCAAGGTCGGCGTCACGCCAGTGGAGGAGGGGAGTCCCCACGAGCGCCCGCACAAGCCGCTGCTCCTGCTCGCCGCCTTCGATCTCATCGACGCCGGTCTCGCCACTCCGGATCACATCCCATGGTGCCAAGCACTCCGCGACCGCTTCACCGAGCGTTTCAATCTCGTCCGAAAGCACAACGACCAGAACAACCCCGATCTACCATTCCGCTATCTAGCAAGTGACGGCTTCTGGAAAGCCACCGAGGCCGATGGCACCACTCCGATCCGGCGGGAAATTCGTGTCACAGACATCGGCCAAGTCTTCGCTCGCTTCACCGATGGCTTCGAATTCCTCATCGCCATCCCTGCCAATCGCCAACTCATGCGCGAGGCTCTCATCGCCCGCTACTTCCCGCATCTTTCCCAAATCAAAAATCAAAAATCATCAATCGAAAATCGTCAATCAATCTCCCTCGTCGCCGAGGAGCCCCTCGAATACGGCCGCTCTCCCGCCTTCCGCCGCAAAATCCTCGAAATCTACGATCACCAATGCGCCGCCTGCGGCCTCCGCATCCGCCTTGCCTCCGGCAACGACGTCTCCTTCATCGACGCTGCCCATCTCATTCCGTTTGCCGATAGTTTCAACGATCACCCCACCAACGGCCTCGCCCTTTGCAAAAATCACCACTGGGCCATGGACCGCAACCTCATCGCCCCTTGCCCAGATCACCGCTGGAAAGTCTCCAAACTCCTCGACCCCAGACGCTCCAACGGCGAGACGGAGCTTCTAGAACTCGCCGGAAAATCTCTGCTGCTCCCGAAAGATGAGGCTTTCCACCCGGATATGGATGGGCTGAGGTGGAGGTGTGAACAATTGATCGCTTAATATGGCACGATCGCCAGCCGCATTACTTGCCTAGAAATATCAAATTCCATAAACACCTCGTCACCTTACTCATGAGCCGCTCCGGATCAGATCTCTTCATCGTCGATAACAGCGATTCCGACTGGAAGGTTCACCGCTATCTCAAAGAGTGGTGCGACCTATCGAAAGCTATCGACGTCGCGACCGGCTATTTCGAAGTCGGAGGGCTCCTGACTCTCGACGGTTCGTGGCAAACCGTGCCTGAAATCCGTATTCTCATGGGCGACGAGGTTTCCAAGCGGACCAAGAAGGCTTTTTCGGACGGATTGGCCGAAATCTCAGCCAGACTCGACCGGAGTATCGACCAGGAAAAAGCAAAGGACGATTTCCTCAAAGGCGTCCCCGCCATCGTTGCGGCGCTGAAAACAGGCCAAATCAAATGCCGGGTCTATCGAAAGGACAAATTTCACGCCAAGGCTTACATCACTCACGCTCAAAGCGCGGTCATCGGTTCCGCGGCGCTCGTCGGATCATCGAATCTCACCTATCCCGGCATTTGCGATAATGTTGAACTGAACGTCCAGATCACGGGTTCTCAAGTCACCGCTCTTCAAGAATGGTATGATCGGCACTGGCAGGATGCGGACGATGTCACACCGGATATTCTCAGAGTGATCGAGCATCACACCAAAGAGCGCAGCCCTTTCGAAGTCTGGGCGAAAGCGTTATTTGAATACGCGCGTGATCGCGGCCCATCGCCGGACGATTGGGACATGGAAACCTCGATCATCTTTCCCAAGCTGGCCGGCTACCAGCGGGATGCTTACAAGAACCTTGTCGAAATCGCCTCCCGTTACGGTGCAGCCTTCCTTTGCGACGGTGTGGGACTCGGCAAAACCTATGTCGGCCTCATGCTCATTGAGCGGATGATCGGCCACCACGGCAAACGCGTCGTTCTCTTTGCGCCGAAGGCCGCCAAAGAAGACGTTTGGGAACCCGTCTTCGAAACTTTGTTGCCTCATCTCAAGAGCGATTTCCAACCGCTTGTGTCCTACTGCCATACCGATCTCCAGAGGACAGGCAAATGGCCCGACCGGATCTCACGAACCATCAAGGACGCCGATGTAATCGTCATCGATGAGGCCCACCATTTTCGCAATCCCGGTGTCGCAGGCACGGGCGAAAAAGACCCCTCGCGCTACCGGAAGCTCCAGCAATACATCAACCAGCCGGGGAGTCGCCCCAAGCAGGTCTTCTTTCTAACCGCCACGCCGATCAATAACTCCGTCCATGATTTCCGCCATATCCTCGGCCTCGTGACCGGTGAAAACCAAGCCTACTTTACCGAAGGCGGGCGGAACCTGGGCATCCACAACCTCCAGAGCCATTTCAACCAACTGGAGAAAAAATTCCAGCAACAGGCCACTGACGGACTTCTGGAAACGGAGTTTATCGAGGTAATGAGCCAGACTGGCGAAGGCCGTGAGATTTTCGGTGAACTCGTCGTGCAACGCAGTCGCAGCTACGTCCGCGCCAGCGAGAAATTGGCCAATACCAACAAGGTTCTTTTTCCCGACCGCGAAGCCCCCAGAGTCGCCGCCTATCAACTCAAGATCACCTACGGTCGTCTGCTAGAGGCCGTGGCGATGGCCTTTGATCGGGAGAAGCCGCTCTTCGCCCTGGCGATCTACAACCCGGTTTCCTACCTCATCACTCCTCCGGATGAGCAAGACTTCGAGGCCGGCCGCCAGAAGCAGGTCGTCGCACTTATTCGCACGCTTTTCCTCAAACGTTTCGAAAGCTCGGCCAAGGCCTTCGAATCCTCCTGCATCCGCCTGCTCCATCGCTTGCTCGTCTGGGCGGAAGTCCATGCCTCGCGCGCCCATGACAAGGCGCGGCTCGACCGATGGAAAACCAAACATTCGAAACTCCTCGAACTGCTAGGCCACTCGGACGCCGTGCAACACAAACTCTGGCCCGACGATGAGGAGGAAGACCAATTCATCACCGACGACGACCGCAGCGCCATTGAAAAGCTCGACGCAGCGATCTACCGCATCGAGGACATGCTTGATGACACGCTCGACGATCTCGAACAAGTCGCCGAGTTTATCAAGCTCGTCGGCGACGTGCGCCCCGAACGCGATTCCAAGCTCACCGCCCTCACCAAGCTGCTCCAAAACGACAAGGAACTCGTAGGCCGGAAGGTCATCATCTTCACCGAGTTCTCCGATACTGCCGATTATCTGGAAATCCATCTTCGGGCTAAAGGACTCAAGAATCTCGAACGTATCGACGGCAGCAGCTCGCAAAAGCAACGCAGTGCCGTCATCCACCGATTCGCGCCGTTCTACAATCACGCGTCCCAGCCGAGTCCCGAAAACGAAATCAACATCCTCATCGCCACCGATGTCCTCGCGGAAGGCCTGAACCTCCAAGACGCGAACCGCCTGAACAACTTCGACCTCCACTGGAATCCGGTCCGCCTCATGCAGCGGATCGGTCGTGTGGACCAGCGGATGAATCCGGACATCGAAAAACGTCTCCTTGCCGCAAATTCCCATTTGAAGGGCACCCGCGAGCTTGTCATCTACTGGAACTTCCTGCCGCCCGACGAACTTGAAACCCTGCTGCGTCTCTACAACCGGGTGAACCGCAAGACCCTCGTCATCTCCAAGGCATTCGGCATCGAGGGTCGCAAACTGCTCCGCCCGGAAGACGACTTCGATCCAGTCAAGGAGATCAACGAACAGTTCGAGGGCCATCAAACCGCCTCGGAAAAACTCGCCTTGGAGTATGAAAAACTCGCCAAGGACCACCCAGAACTCATCGAGAAACTCCCGAATTTCCCACTCAAAACCTTCTCCGGCAAAGTTTCACCTTCTCCAGAAACCCAGGCGGTCTTCTTCTGCTTCCGCATTCCACGGCCCGATCCGGAAACGCTCGATCCCGCATCCGGCCAGCCACTCTGGACCGAGTCGGCAGGAGACACCGTCTGGCTCCTGCTCGACCTCGACGGAAAATCCATCGCCCCGGAAGCCGCCCGCATCGCCAACCTGATCCGCTCCGAACCGGAATCGAAACGCGATTGCAACTTCGATCACGCCGCCCTCACCGCCCTGCGGGAAAAGGCGGAAAAACAACTCGCCAAATCCCACCTCCGCCCGCTGCAAGCTCCTGTCGGCGTCGCGCCTGTTTTGAAGTGCTGGATGGAAATCCACTGAATCCCCATGCAGCCGCTCTTCCTCAGTTCCACCTCCAACCGCCCGGCGCACTCCAGTCAGAATTCCCGATGTGCCGGGTTGACATCAGGCGGCTTCGGCGTGTATCAGTCCTTCACATCCCTCCTGTCCGTCTCGGCGGCAGGACGCGGGGCGGCTCCTTCGGGGGCCGCCCCTGCATTTTTTCCGGGAAGGTGGTGCGCGTGAAAACCTTCCTCTATATCGACGGGTTCAACCTCTACTATAGCGCTCTCAAGGATACTCCCCTCCGCTGGCTCAATCCCGTGGCACTGGCATCCGCCGCATTCCCGCGCAACCGGATCGTTTCCACCAAATTCTTCACCGCGTCGGTCACTCCTCTGCCGCATGATCCCCGGCAACCGGATCGGCAGCAGGCCTATTGGCGGGCGCTACGAACGCTGCCCGCATTTGAAATCATCCAAGGAGACTTCCGCACCCGGCAGGTCCGCGCCAAGGTCGTCACGCCTCCACCCAATACCATCGAGGTCTATAAGACCGAGGAAAAAGGCTCCGATGTGAATCTCGGAGCCCACCTGCTCATGGATGGATTTCTGGATCGTTATGACGCCGCCATCGTGATCACCGGAGATTCCGATCTCGTCACTCCGATTCAGATGGCCTGCCGCGAACTGAAAAAACCAGTGGGTGTGCTCAATCCCCAACGTCTCTCCGGTCCCGGCCACCGTCCGCCGCGCAAAAGTGCCGGGCTGCAAAAAGCCGCCGCATTCTATCAGAATGGCATCAGTTGGAACCAACTCCTTAAGTCCCAGTTTCCCAATCCGCTCACCGACTCCCACGGCACATTCCACAAACCCTCCGTCTGGTAAGCCTCTCTTATTTTAGCGTTTCAGTTTTCAGCATTTCACCCACTCTCATGCCCGCCGACCTCCGCTCCATCACCCACTTCGACGATCTCATCACCTACCTCGGCGAAGAACTCGACTGGCCGGTGGCGGACTACCCGCTCGAAGATCTCACCTTCGAATACGATGCCGACGAACTCGGCCTCAAGGATGAGGAAGCGGAGAAACTCAAGGACGGCACCATCCGCCAGCTCCGCCCGCTGCCCGGCGGGCAACCTTTCGGCATTTTCTTCGTCGAGTTCGGCTTGGCCAAGCTTCCGGTCGTCGTCCTGCGCCGCATCCTCAATGCCTTGGTGGTGAAAAAGCGGAACTCTGCCAATCCCGCCGACCGCCAACGCTGGGATGCTGCCGACTTGCTCTTCATCTCCGCATTCGGGGAAGATGATGAACGCGAAATCGCCTTCGCGCACTTTCACAAAGACCCAGATACCACCGAGCTTCCCGTCCTGCGCGTGCTCGGTTGGGATGGCTCTGATACCACGCTGAAGACCAAATACGTCGCCGAGGTTCTGAAAAACCGCCTCCACTGGCCCGCCAATCCCAAGGATCAAGAAGCCTGGCGGAAACAATGGCGCGGTGCCTTCCGCCATCGGCTCGGCCATGTCATCCGCACCTCCAGCGAGCTGGCCGATGCCATCGCCGGATTCGCCCGCAAGATCCGGGATGCCGCCATCACCATCATGGCCCACGAGTCGGACGCCCGTGGCCAACTCCGCAAACTCCACAAGGCCTTCCAATCCTCCCTCGTCAGCGATCTGACCGAGGCTGACTTCGCCGACACCTACGCCCAGACCGTCACCTACGGCCTGCTCACCGCCGCCATATCCAAAACACCTCCCGACGCCGACGCCATGGCACCGGGCGAGCAAACCGCGCTCACCCAAGACGACATCACCGCCATGGTGCCGGTGACGAATCCCTTCCTGAAGGAAATGCTCCAGGAGTTCCTCAAAGTCGGCGGGCGATCCGGCGGTGTGGACTTCGATGAACTCGGCATCAACGAAGTCGTCGAACTCCTCCGTGGCGACGAGACCGACCTGCCCGCCATCCTGCGGGACTTCGGCAAGCGCCAGCCCGGCGAGGATCCCGTCATCCACTTCTACGAGACCTTCCTCAAAGCCTATAACAAGAAACTCCGCATCCAGCGCGGCGTCTTTTACACTCCGCAACCCGTCGTCGGCTACATCGTCCGCAGCGTCCACGAACTGCTGCAATCCGAGTTCGGCCTCGAACACGGTCTCGCCGACACCACCACTTGGGGCGAATTCATTCAAAAATCCAAAATCAACAATCCTCAATCGGAAATCCAACTTCCCACCACCTTCGACGGCAAAAACCAGGAACATCCCATCTCCGAAGACGAACCCTTTGTTCAAATCCTCGATCCAGCCACCGGCACCGCCACCTTCCTCGTCGAAGTCATCGACGTCATTTACAAACACCTCAAGGAACGATGGAAGATAGGTGGCCTCGCCGCCATGCCTCCCATTAAAAATTCAAAATCCAACATTCAACATTGGAGCGACTACTGGAACGAATACGTTCCAAAGGCGCTCCTCCCGCGTCTCCACGCCTACGAGCTCATGATGGCACCGTATGCAATCGCCCACATGAAAATCGGCCTCAAGCTCGCCGAGACCGGCTATCGATTTGACAGCGAGGAACGCGTTCGCATTTACCTTACCAACGCCTTGGAAAAGGCCGACGACAAGCAAGTGAAACTCATCGGTTTTGACGCCCTCGCACATGAGGCTGAGGCCGTAAGCAAAATAAAGAAGTCGAAACGGTTCACTGTCATCATCGGCAACCCACCGTATGCGAATTATTCCGCGAATCTAACTACCAAAGCCCGGCGAATTGTTGACAAATATCGCAGTTTTCGAGGGATACCAATTCGCGAGAGGAACCAGCTTCAATTTGAACGGAACATTCAAGACGACTTCGTGAAGTTCATTTCCATCGCCCAAGATATTGTGGATACGACGGGTGTCGGGATGCTTGGTTATATCACGAATGGAACGATGCTGGCGTCCACTTCATTGCGAGGGATGCGAGAGAATCTCGCCCGAGATTTCAATCGTCTTTTCGAGCTAAATCTTCACGGTGGGGGGAACGAAATTATTGTCGGATCTGAAGACGACGAGAACGTATTTGACATCGTTCAGTCAGTTGCCATTCATGTCTATGTTAGGTCGATGAAAGGTGGCGCATCTGTCGTGAACCATGCCGACTTACTCGGTCGACGCCCCTTAAAATATTCGACCCTTGCCTCACGCTCCGTGACAGACACGGAATGGCGACAAATCGAACCAGATTCCGAAAATTGTGGTTTCACGCCCCAAGATGAGGCTGGTGGTGGATCTAACCGGCGTCTCGATTCCGCTTTTGTGAAGTTTGGCGCAGGAATCAAAACGAATCGAGACGCCATTGTAGTCGCCTTCGATGACAGATCCCTCTTGGAGACGGTGAGAGAGTTCGATAGCAAGCTCGTCGCAGCCAAGCACGCCCAAGACAACATCCATTCGCTCCTTTATCGCCCGTTCGACGTAAGAAGAATTTTTTACCATGAGGATGTAGTTGCTAGTCGTTCGTTGCCGACAATGAAACACATCATCGCTGGACCAAATATTGGCTTCATCTGCTCGAGCACTTGGACAACACCTGACCGATTTAGTGTGGGAGTCTCTCGACTCATGGTTGAGATGAAGACTGGAACTCACGACCGTGGGACCACTTTCTTTCCAATTTATCGATATGAAAGCTTACTTGGTGGAAATGTAGAAAAAGTTCATAATCTCACACCCAATTTCGTTAAGGAATGGTGCGTGACGACCGGCACGAAATTCGTTCAGACAGGACAAGGAGACGGGGAAATAACGACTGGACCGGAAGATGTGTTGCTATGGCTGTTCAGCCTCTTTTTTTCACCAGAATACCGTCGCCGCTATCGCTCAGGGCTTTCGCAAAGATTCCCAATAGTCTTTCTTCCCTCGAACCTTGAATTGTTCCGCGAGCTGGCCCGGCTCGGCGGTGGCTGGTCGCACTACATTTGCTGGAGTTTAAGGATGAGGAATACTCCTGTTCCTCAAAATCCACCGGCAACGACAGGAGTATCGTTGCTCCTCATTTCATCGGCAGTAACACCATCGTTTCAAAAGTCAGTTGGACCGCCGATGATGGCGGGACTGTCTGGATCGACAAAGGGCAGACCAGCGGCTTCCGCCCCGTGCCCGAGGAAGTCTGGAACTTCCACATTGGCGGCTATCAGGTGTGTGAGAAGTGGCTCAAGGACCGCGGCCCGAAGAAAGGCCAGTCCGGCCGCACGCTCAGCACCGAAGACATCGCCCACTACCACAAGATCGTCATCGCCCTCACCGAAACCATCCGCCTGATGGCCGAGATCGACCAAGTCATCGAAACCCACGGCGGCTGGCCGGGAGCGTTCCAAACTCCAAGCGTTTAGCATGAGCCAGATTCTTCTTTACCAAAGTGAAGACGGCCGCACGAAACTCGACGTGCGGCTGGAAGGGGACACCCTATGGGTCAACCAAAAGCAGCTCACCGAGCTCTTCGGTAAAGCGAAGGGAACGATCAGCGAGCACATCAAACACATCTTCGAGGACGGGGAACTGGAGGAAATTTCAGTTGTTCGGCTTTTCCGAACAACTGCCACCGACGGCAAAACCTACGAGGTAGCGCACTACAATCTGGACATGGTACTGGCGCTCGGTTTCCGCGTGCGCAGCCCCATGGGCGTGCGTTTCCGCCAGTGGGCGGCGGACAAGCTGAAGGAATACATCACCAAGGGATTCGTGCTGGATGATGACCGCCTGAAAAAACCGCAGGAAGGCAACGACTACTTCGAGGAACTTACCCGCCGCATCCAGGACATCCGCACCAGCGAACGACGGTTTTACCAAAAAATCACCGACATCTACGCCACCAGCATCGATTACGACAAGATCCACCCACTCACGCAGACCTTCTACGCCACGGTGCAAAACAAGGTCCACTACGCCATCCACGGCCAGACCGCCGCCGAGGTCATCGTCACCCGCGCTAACCGAACCCTGCCGAATATGGGACTCACCAATTGGGAGGGCGCACGCATCCGCAAAGGTGACGTCAGCATCGCCAAGAACTACCTCACCGAGGATGAACTCCGCGCCCTCAACAACCTGGTGGAGCAATACCTGATCTTCGCCCAGTCCCAGGCCGAGCGCCGCATGCCGATGAATATGCAGGACTGGATCACCAAGCTGGAAGGCTTCCTCACCCTCAACGACCGCGAAGTGCTGAAAAACGCCGGCAAAGTCTCCGCCGACCTCGCCAAAGAACATTCCGAAGAAGAATTCGCAGCCTATCGCCACAATGAGGATCGATTGCTCGAATCCGACTTCGACCAAGCCGTAAAAAACCTCCCGCCTCCGCCAGCAGGGCCCAACGCCCCTAGTTGATGCCCGACCAAATCCACAGCTACGTCGATGAAGCCGGTGATCCGACCTTGTTCGGAAGCAAGCGCGGCAGCGGCGTCATCGTTGGCAACGACGGCTGCTCCAAATTCTTCATCATGGGCAAGCTAGAAGTCGCCGATCCTGCGAGTCTTGCCGAGAAGCTAACTGCGCTTCGTTACGAACTACTTGCCGATCCGTATTTCGCCGGAGTCGAGTCCTTCAAACCCGAGCGCCCAAAGACCGCGCACGGCTTTCATGCCAACAACGAAATAACCGAAGCACGCTTCCTCGACATGATGTGGCCCCAGGTTGGAGAGATCCACGACCTCGACCACGGCAAGCCCGGCGGAACCTTTTTCAAAGGCGATGACCGCCCCACGCTCGAAACCGTCTTCCCCCGCAAGCACGAGCCGGAAAAGAAAAAGCCACGGATATAGGAGCCCTAAGGCACTCACGGCACGAGGCCGATTTTCATCCGCAGCAGAGGAGAGTTAGTGCTTTCGGGGAGCTATGTCAAACGGTCATTTGGAATTTGTGAGAGGAATAAGCAGCCGTTCCTTCGCCCGGGTCAGGTCGGGGGAAGTTTGCTGGTTTGAAGTTTTCAGTTTTCAGGGAAGAAAAGAGATGAAGATCACGGAGCGGAATTCGAGGCCCTTGCTGCTTTGCACGGAGAGGATGTTGGGGAAAGTGCCGAGTGAGCAGTGAGCAGTGAGCAGTGAGCAGTGAGCAGTGAGCAGTGAGCAGTGAGCAGTGGAAGAGGGGGATGGAGGGACACAAGAGGACGAGATTCTGGCTATGGAAGTTGAACATCGGGATCATCGCTGCGCCGCAAATGCAGGAAGTCGTCGATGTTGAGGGTTTGGATCACGGAGACGTTTGCCTTCTTTGCTGCCACCAGGTGCATGTAGTCATAAACGCCGCCGCCACGCACACCGCGGGATTGGGCGATGGCGAGCGCAGCGATGATTTCCGAATAGGTGAGTTCGATCACGGTGA
>JBBQDJ010000088.1:0-10710 GCA_038319595.1 Verrucomicrobiales bacterium | reverse complement strand
AAATCAACGGCCGCGCCCACCGCACCAAGGAAGTTTACCGCGCCTACGAACGCGCCCGCTCCGAGAATTTCGACCAGATCAACATCGACCTGATCGCCGGAATGCTCGAGGAGACCGAGGAAAACTGGCAGAGGAACATCGCCAAGACCCTCGAACTGGAAGCGGACAGTGTCACCATCTACCAGATGGAAGTGCCTTACAACACAGGCATCTACAAGGACATGAAAGCGAGCGGCAGCCTCGTCGCGCCGATCGCCGATTGGGAGACTAAGCGCCGCTGGGTCAAGGAGGCCTTCGCCGAGTTGGAAAAAAACGGCTACACCATCAGCTCCGGCTACACCGCCGTCCGCGATCCCGAGCGCACCAAATTCATCTATCGAGATTCCCTCTGGGGCGGAGCCGATCTGCTAGGGCTCGGCGTGGCTTCGTTCTCGCACGCGAAGGGCGTCCACTATCAGAATCTCACCGAGATCGACGATTATGACAAAGCGCTCGACGCCGACCGCATGCCAATCAAGCGCGCGCTCAAGACCACGGAAGAAGAGCGCATGATCCGCGAGTTTATCCTCAAGATGAAACTCGGCCGGGTGAATGCAGATTATTTCCGGGAGAAATTCGGTATCGATATCCTCGAACGTTTTGCCGCCCCACTTACGCAAATCCAGAACGAAGGACTGCTCAACATCGAAGACGCAGCCATCGTCCTCACGCGCGACGGATTACTCTGCGTGGACAACCTCCTCCACGATTTTTTCCTGCCACAGCACCACACCGACAAGCTCGTCTGAGCATGGAACAGGCCCACCTCGACGAATGAACACCACGGAATCACCCACCCTCCCCGCGGAACTCTCGCCGATCCTCGCCGTGTCCCTGCTCGGTGCGACACCGCTCTCCTGGCTTCCCGCCGAGGAGATACCCGCGCCCTATCAGCAGCTCCTCGTTCACAACCACGACATGACATCGGAGCTTGCGGGATTTCATCAGGACGCGATCTCCCTAACCGTCCTCCAGTCTCTTCAATCGGGCGACATCTATTTCCGCGAGGTCACGCTCCATGCAGCCTCTTCCGGCATGCCCGTCGAGTATGGACTGATAGAAATCCTTCTTGATTCGTTTCCCACCGAACTCCATCCCCTGATCCTCGCGGGAGACACCCCGCTCGGTGCCATCCTCACCAGTTCGAACCTCGATTTCCGCAGCGAACCTCAGGGATTCCTCACCATCCCCGCAGACGGCCTCCGCGTGATTTTCCCGCAATCACCCACTGGCGCAAAATTGTTTGGACGCTACAATCATCTGGTATGTGATGAAGGTATTTGCCTCGCCCGCATTCTTGAAATCCTTCCACCGTTAAATTCCTAAAACCGAACCCCAACCCACTTCCCATGTCCGACTACGACGCGATCATCATCGGCGGCGGCCCCGCCGGCTCCACTTCGGCTGCCCTTCTCGCCGAAAAAGGCCACCGGGTTCTTCTCATCGAAAAGGAAACATTTCCCCGCTATCACGTCGGCGAATCGCTCATGCCGTTCTGCTGGTTCACGCTCGACCGGCTCGGTGTCATCGACCGCATGGCGGAAATCGGTTTCACCCGCAAGCACTCGGTCCAGTTTGCCACCACCGACGGGCGCATCTCCGCGCCGTTTTATTTTTTCCAACACTTCGATCACCCCGCGGCCACCACTTGGCAGGTGGAGCGCCAAGACTTCGACCTCATGCTTCTCAACAACGCCCGCTCGAAAGGCGTTGAAGTCCGTGAAAATACCACCGCGCTTGATTTCCTCAAAACGGGCGAACGCATCACCGGCGTCCGCGCCCGCACTGGCGATGAAGACCCGTTCGAAGCCACCGCTCCCATCACCCTCGATTGCACCGGCCGCGACGCCCTCTATCAGCGCAAGCACAGCACCCGCAAGCGCGACCCGAAGCTCAATAAAATTTCCATCTGGACCCTCTACAAGGACGCCAAGCGCGACTCCGGCCTCGAAGAAGGAGCCACCACCATCGCCTACCTCCCGGAAGGCGGTTGGTTTTGGAATATCCCGCTCCGCAATGGCATTGTTAGTTCCGGAATCGTCGCCGAGCGTGACTATCTCTATCGCGGCGACACTCGCGATCCTGCAGAAATTTACGCTCGTGAAATTGAGAACAATTCGTGGGTCAAGGAACACCTCTCCGTCGGCGAGCAATTCGGTCAATATTGGATCGCCGGCGAATACTCCTATCGTGCGGAACACTGCGCCGCCGATGGGCTTGTCCTCGTCGGCGATGCGTTCGCCTTCCTCGATCCCGTCTTCTCCTCCGGCGTCTTCCTCGCTCTCAAATCCGGAGAAATGGCAGCCGACGCCGCCCATACCGCGCTTGAAAACGGTGACACCTCTGCCGCCGCTTTCGCAAACTACGGCGAGGAGCTTTGCGGCCACATCGAGACCATGCGCCGCATCGTTTACGCGTTCTACGACAAGGATTTCAGCTTCGCCAAACTCATCCGCAAGTACCCCGACCTTCGCCCCAAACTAACCGACGTTCTCATCGGCAACGTCGAAGGCCAGGACTACACCGATCTCGCCCGCGCCATCGCCGAATTTGCAGAACTCCCCGAACCGCTCGACTATGGGCGAGTTCCCGCCATTGCCTGAACAGGAGTTGCCTGCTCGACAATCTTCAACCTTATTGAGAGACTCGGCTCATGAACGCCACAAAATTAGATCGTATTACCTTTGACCCGACGGTTATGGGAGGAAAGCCCTGCATCCGGGGAATGCGGGTAACTGTGGGTGCCATTCTCGGGCTAATCACTTCTGGCGCGGATCACGACGAAATCCTCCGCCTCTACCCTTATCTTGAATCCGAGGACATCACCGCAGCGCTCCGCTATGCCACGTGGCGGTCAGAGGAACGGGAAGTCCCGTTTGCAATATCCTGAGAGTCCCTTCAATCGCCTCACCCATGCGTGAAGCCTGTCAATCATGATCAAGCTAGTCATCGACATGAATCTATCCCCAGATTGGGTTCAGGTGTTCGTGCAAGCTGGCATGCAGGTCTGTCATTGGTCTGATATCGGCACGGTGAACGCACCTGACTCCGAAATCTTGGGATGGGCCGCAGCCCATCATCATGTTGTTTTCACTCACGATCTCGACTTCGGTGCACTGCTCGCATCGTCCGGAAAATCCGGTCCAAGTGTGATTCAGATCCGCAGTGAAGACACGCGACCAGCAACGGTGGCGGCCATTGTCGTTTCCGCCATCCTTGCGAATTTGGATGACCTCAGGCGTGGAGCCTTGGTGACCGTTCATCCGAACCGGATGCGAACGCGCGTCCTACCTTTGTTTCGGAACCCATCATAGAAATAACAAACCGCTCGGTGAACCTTGCCTTCCTCACCCCCGGCACCGGCTCCTACTACTGCGGGGCCTGCATGCGCGACAATGCACTTGCAAAATCACTTCTAGCAGCAGGCTACCAAGTCTCCTTGTTGCCGATGTATCTTCCACTTCAGCTCGACGAGGAGGTATTGACCCAAGCGCAAAACCCGATCTTCTTCGGCGGTATCAATGTATATCTCCAGCAGAACCTTTCCCTCTTCCGGCACACTCCACGGTGGTTAGACAACCTCCTCAACCACACCCGCCTCCTCCGCTCCGCCGCGAAGCGCAGTCACATGACATCCGCCCGCGTGCACGGCGCGATGGCACTGGCCATGCTTCGAATCGAGGACAGCCACTTCGGCAAAGAACTTAACAAACTCATTACCTGGCTCGCCATCGACAAGCCCGACATCCTCTGCCTCGGCACCGCCCTCCAAGCAGGCATGATCCGCCAGCTTAAGCAGCGCCTCGGCGTCAAGATTATCTGTTGTTTCCAAGGCGAGGACAGTTTCCTTGATGGTCTTCCCGAGCCGTTCAGAACCGACTGCTGGTCCGAACTGCGCACCCGCCTCGCCGATGCCGACCTGCTCGTCGCCCCCAGTCAATTTTATGCCGACCTCATGCGGCAGCGACTGGATGCTCCCGCGCTTCGCATCGAAGTCATGCCTAACGGAATCGACCTCGATGGCTACCGAATCGCCCAGCCCTCATCGCCTCCCGTCATCGGCTACCTCGCCCGCATGATTCGGGAAAAGGGTCTTCCTGAGTTGGTAGAGGCATTCATCCATCTCCGCACCACCCTGAATCATCCCGACGCCCGCCTGCACATCGCCGGGGCCGCCACCGCTGGCGACTCCTCGCTCATCGGCGAACTCAAGCAACAACTCGCAGCCGCCGGACTCGGCGATCAAGTCACTTGGTCGCCGAATCTTTCCCGCGCAGAAAAGGCTGACATGCTCGCATCGCTGACTCTGTTCTCCGTCCCGGCGACTTATCCGGAAGCCTTCGGACTATACCTGTTAGAGGCCATGGCCAGCGGCGTGCCAGTCGTCCAGCCTCGCGCGTCCTCGTTTCCTGAAATCATCACCACCAGCGGTGGCGGCATGCTCGTAGCGCCCGGCGATCCCCTCGCCCTCGCCACTGCCTGGTATGAACTGCTCAACCGCCCCGATACGCTTCAATCCTTCCGGGAAAAGGGTCGCCAAGCGGCAGAGCATGTCTATAGCGTTCAAGCCATGCGTGACCGCTTCCTCGCCATTGCCAATCTCCTCGCCTCATGAGCCAGCCCGCTTTTAAAATCCAGCGACACGTCGAGTTCTACGAAACCGACATGGCGGGCATCGTCCATTTCTCCAACTTTTTCCGCTACATGGAAACCTGCGAGCATGCCTTTGTCCGGAGTCTGGACCACGAACTCCACGGCATGCTCGACGGACTCGAAACCGGTTGGCCGCGCGTCAACGCCACCTGCGACTATCGCGCGCCCGCCCGCTTTGGCGACCTTCTAACGATCAGCCTTTTCATCGCCGAAGTCCGCACTCGCTCGGTGCGCTATCGGTTCGAGATCACCCGCGACGAAACGCTCATCGCCGAAGGGTCCATCTCCGCCGCTCATGTGGCCATCACACCCACCGGCATCAAGGCCGTGCCGCTCCCTCCTGCCCTCGCGGAAAAACTCACAACTCTCGTCTCCTAATCCCAATGAAATCTATGAACTGGTTCTATCTCGCACTCGTCACCGTCGCCTGTTGGGGACTTTACGGAATTTTCCTCCACGCCGGCCAAGTCGGAATGAAGGATCCGCTGCTCGGCCGCTACAAGGCGTTCCTGTTTGTCGGCATCGCCTATTTCCTCACCGCCGTGCTCGCGCCGCTGATCATTTTGTTAGCCTCGAAAAACATGGACTGGAACATGCCGCCCAAGGGCATGTGGATTTCACTCTTCGCCGGCATCCTCGGTGCCATCGGGGCGTTCTTCGTGCTGCTGGCGATGGGGGCTGGTGCCAAAGCCGGAATGAATCCCGGCGTCGTCGCGGTATCGGTCATGTCCATCGTCTTTGCCGGCGCGCCCATCTTGAATGCCATCGTCGCGATCGCGATGCATCCTCCCAAGGAAGGGTTTTCCGCCATTCCGCTTCCGTTCATTCTGGGAATTCTATTAGCGGCTGTGGGTGGTTTCATGGTCACGAAATACAAGCCGGCATCGCCGCCACCACCCAAGGTCACGAATACAGAGAAGCTCTGAAATAGGTCTTATAGGACTTATATGACCTATGGCTTTTCAGCTTCAGAAACTTAATAACCTGATCCACGCCATTCTCCCGGCGAATCGTTTTTACGCCGAAAAACTCGGATCGCTTGAAAATTTCGCGAGCCTCGGCGATTTCACTAACAGCGTCCCCTTCACCACCAAGGAAGAACTCGCCACCAACCACGAGCAGCACCCGCCCTACGGCACCACCAGCACCTACCCGCCCGACCGTTACCACCGTTTTCACCAAACCAGCGGCACCCGCGGCAAGCCACTCATCTGGCTCGACGAGCCCGACGGCTGGGCATGGATCCTCGACAACTGGGAATGGGTCTGGCGCGGCGCGGGCGTGAAGGCCGGCGACACCGCGTTTTTCCCGTTTTCGTTCGGACCATTTCTCGGGTTCTGGGCCGGCTTCGAAGCCGCCACCCGTATGGGCGTCCGCTCCGTTCCCGGCGGCGGACTTTCCTCAGAGGACCGCCTTCACCTGCTCTTGCGCAGCCAATCCTCCATCCTCTGCTGCACGCCCACTTATGCGCTGCGCCTCGCCGAAGTCGGCGAAAAAATCAAACTCTCGGTCTCCTCGCTCGGCATCACGAAGATCATCGTTTGCGGCGAGCCCGGCGGCAGCATCCTCGAAGTCCGTCAGCGCATCGAAGCCGCTTGGCAAGCCCGCGTTTACGACCACCATGGCATGACCGAGATCGGACCTGTTTCCGTTAGCTCGGAAACGGATCGGGACCTTCTCTTGCTCCGGCATGATTCCTATTTCTGTGAGGTCATCGACCCCGCCACCGGCTCTCCCACCCCATTTGGACAAACCGGTGAACTCGTCCTCACCACGCTAGGTCGCCATGGCTCGCCGCTTCTCCGCTACCGCACCGGCGACCTCGTCCTACCGGTCGCGCACGAAGATCACTTCGCCCTCCGCGGCGGTGTCCTCAGTCGCACCGACGACATGGTCGTCATTCGCGGCATCAACATTCACCCGAGTTCCATCGATGCGATCGTCCGGTCGTTTCCTGAAATCGCCGAGTATCAAGTGGAGATCGACCAGCGCCCGGCTCTCTCCGAGCTCAATCTAACCGTCGAGGCTAACGGAGAAACCGCCACTGCTCTCTCACAGAAACTCCGTTCCACTTTCAGCCTGCGCATTCCCGTCACCGCGGTCGCGCCGGGCACCCTTCCCAGTTTCGAGGTCAAAGCCAAACGCTGGAATATTCTCCGATGATTGCAGTCCACCAACTCTCCAAAACCTACCAAACCCCGGGCGAAGCCATCCAGGTGCTCGACCGTCTCGATCTAACCCTTGCTGCTGGAGAAACCGCGGCCATCGTCGGTCCATCCGGTTGTGGAAAATCGACTTTTCTCAATCTCCTTGGTGCTCTTGATCGCCCGACGTCCGGTTCGATTAAAATCGGCGATCAGGACATTTCCTCCTTTTCCGAAGAGCAAGCCGCCGCATTCCGCAACCACTCGCTCGGCTTCATTTTCCAACAGCAGCACCTCCTCCCGCAGCTCAACGTGCTCGAAAACGTCCTCGTCCCCCGCCTCGCTGGGGACTGGCAGGAGTCCGCCGCCGACACGGAAAAGCGCGCCCTCAACCTCCTCGAAACCGTCGGCCTGTCCGACCGCCTCCGCCACCTCCCTTGGCAACTTTCCGGCGGCGAAAAACTCCGCACCGCCGTCGCCCGCGCCCTCATTAATCGGCCCAAGCTCATTCTAGCAGACGAACCCACAGGCTCCCTCGACCCCGCCTCCACCGACACCATCGCCGACCTTCTGCTAGACCTGAACCGCGACCAAGGCGTCACTCTCATCGTCGTCACCCACAACGTCGCGCTCGCCCGCCGCATGGGCAAAACCTACGAACTCCGAGGCGGCAGACTCGCCGAATCATGACTTCCCGCTCGTTCATCGTCCGAGGCCTACGCCACTATCGCAGCGCCTACCTCGGCGTTCTGCTAGGGTCCGCCCTCGGCGCGATGGTTTTGTTAGGCGCGCTGTTCGCCGGCGATTCGGTGAAATCCACCCTCCGCCAGATCGCCGAGCAGCGCACCGGCCGCACCACCCTCGTCCTCGCCGGCGGTGAGAATTTTTTCCGCGCCAGCCTCGCCGACGACCTCCCGGGCACCGCGCCCATCCTCCAACTCCGCAGCCAGGTCGATACCCCATCCGGCCGCTCCACTGGGCAAGTCAACTTGTTCGGCATCACCCCCGCGTTCTGGAATTTCGCCTCCGGAAAAACCGCCGCGCCCACGCTCGACGACCGCGCGTGGGCCATCAACCGCGAACTCGCCCGCACGCTCGATCTATCACCCGGCGACACGCTCGTGCTCCGCCTCGGCAAGCCCGGTCTCGCCTCGCGCGACGCCCCGCTTTCCGGTGAGCCCGAAGAACTCATCACCCTCCGCGGCACTGTTGCGGAGATCCGCGAAGACGACGCGATGGGTCGCTTCAACTTGGAAGCCACCCAACTCCCCGCCCCGGCGGTTTTCCTGCCGATCGAGCGCCTCGCCGCCGCCATCGAACGCAGCGACCGCGCGAACCTCCTACTCTTCCAAGACCCGCTATCCGCCACCGAGGCCACCGCCCTAATCCGCAAATCCGCCCGACTCGCCGACTACGGACTTTCACTTCAGGAAGTCCCGCTTTCATCCGCTACCGAGATTCGCACCGACCGGATTTTCCTGCCGTCGCTCATCGAGGAGAAGCTCAGCACCCTCCTCCCTGCCGCCCGCCCGGTCATCACCTATCTTGCCAACACCATCGCCGCTAACGGCAAAGAAACACCCTACTCGATGGTCACCGGCACCGATCCCACCACCGTTTCCTTCCTGCCCGACGACCTGGCCTCTAACCAGATCGTCCTCAATTCCTGGGAAGCCGAAGACCTCGCCGCAAAACCCGGCGATTCGGTCACGGTTAGATATTTCACCCTCGGCAGCGGCAATAAAATTGTCGAGAAATCCTCAGCCTTCACCGTCCACAGCATCATCCCACTCGAAGGCGCCGCCGCCGACAAGCTCTGGATGCCCGACTTCCCCGGCATCGCCGAGGTGGACAATTCCGCCGACTGGACACCCGGCCTGCCGCTCGATCTCACCCGCATCCGCGAAAAGGACGAGACCTATTGGGACGACCACCGCGGCACGCCCAAGGCCTTCATTCCTTACGCCGCCGCCCGCGCCATGTGGAGCAACCGCTGGGGAAATGCCACCTCACTCCGCATCAGTGGCGGGGACATCCCTGTCCCCGAGTTGGAAAGAAAAATCCTCGACACCCTCACCCCCGCCGACGCCGGCCTGCTCGTCCGCGACCTCGGCGGCGACAGCCGATCCGCCGCCGCATCACCCGTCGATATCGCCAGCTTGTTTCTGAGCATGTCGTTTTTCCTCATCCTCTCCGCCGTCGCTCTCACCGCCATGTTGTTCCGCTTCAATGTCGAGCAACGCAACCACGAGTCCGGCCTGTTAGCCGCCCTCGGCATCCCGGCGAAAAAAATCCTCCGCTGGCGGCTGCTGGAGGGACTGGTCGTCGTCACTCTCGGCAGCGCCCTCGGAGTGCTGTTAGCCTTCGCCTACACTCGCGGGCTGCTGCTTTTTCTCGAATCCATCTGGAACCGCGGCGACGACCGACTGTTTCGTTTCCACGCCTCACCCGCATCGACCATCGGCGGAATGTTAGGTTTCATCTTCCTGATGATGACCACCATCTGGTTCGTCACCCGTCGGCAGGCGAAACGCTCCGCCAGCCTGCGCCTCGAATCCGGCACCGAGGAAATCATCCGCCACGAAAAAAAATCCCGTGCCATTTGGGTGCTCCTTGCCGCCGCATTCATCACCGTCGCCGTCTCGTTCTCGTCTTCATTTCTCAGCGCGCAGATCGCTTTCTTCATCGTCGGCTTCTCCATCCTCGTCGCCGGCCTCGCCCTCTTCAAACTCCGCTCCGCAAATCCCAAGCCGCGCGCCCTCGACATCGTCCAACTCGCCCGGCTCAACACCGCCCGTCGCCCGACCCGCGCGCTTGTCGTCGTCGGCAGCCTTGCCGCCGGACTTTTCCTCGTCGTCTCCGTCACCGCGTTCCAAAAGCACGGCGGCGGCGATTGGCGGAAACGCTCCAGCGGCTCCGGCGGCTTCGCCTTCTGGATCGAAACCACCACTTCAGTCCATCGCAGCTCCGCCTCAGACTCCACCGCCGACATCCTCAAGCTCGGCGACCAACGCACGAAACTCGGCGACATTCTCCCGTTCCGAGTCGGCACCGGCGACGACGCGTCCTGCTTCAACCTCAACTCCGTCGCCCGACCACGCCTGTTAGCCACCGACACCGCCGCACTCGGACAACGCAGCTCCTTCACCATCAAGTCCACCGCCGCCGGCATCGATCCCTCCTGGAAATCCCTCCGCGAAGGCGACACTCTCCGCGCCTTCATCGACGAAACCACCCTCATGTGGGTCCTTAAAAAAAAGCCCGGCGACCGCATCGACTACACCGACGAACAGGGAAATACCTTCCCGTTAGAAATTGCCGGAGCCCTCGAAGGATCCGTCTTCCAAGGCAGCTTCATCGTGGACGAGCAACGTTTCCTCGAACGCTACCCCTCCACCGGCGGCTATCAGCTTTTCCTCGCCGACACTCCCGGCGACCCCGCCGATACCCGCGGCATCCTTCAAAAATCCCTCACCGATCTCGGAGCCACCGTCACCTCTACCGGCGACCGCCTCGCCGCCTTCAATAGTGTGGAAAATACCTACATCTCCATTTTCAACGTGCTCGGCGGCCTCGGTGTCATCCTCGGCGCCGCCGGCCTAGGCCTCGTCACCGCACGCAATCTATCAGAGCGCCGCAACGAGTTTTCCCAACTTCATCAGATCGGTATTTCGAAAAAAATCCTGCGTTCCCTCATCATCCGCGAGACCCGCCAATTCATCCTCTGGGCCGTCGGCATCGGTCTGATCGCCGCGGTGATTTCCATCCTCCCTACCCTGCCGAAAACCGGGCTCCTGGTGACACTCGGCTGGATCGCCGCCCTCGCCGTCGCATTCCTCCTCACCGCCGCCGGCTGCGCCTGGCTGGCTTATCG
>JBBQDJ010000087.1:0-10751 GCA_038319595.1 Verrucomicrobiales bacterium | reverse complement strand
CGATGCCGCCGTGGTTCGCCGCCCCGATCGCGGACGGCGCGGTAAATCCATGGGCGAATGACCATTCCCTTTCCACCCGCGACAAAAGCGATCTGCTCGCGTGGTTGAATTCATCCGACCGACCGCTCGGCAACGCAGCCGACACCCCCGCGCCACTACAGTTTACCGGCGAGTGGAGCATCGGAAAACCGGACCTCATCCTGCAAATTTCCCAACCCGTAGCCGTGAAGGCTGACGGTTTTATGCCTTACCAGCTCAAGACTGTGGAGACAACTCTCACGGAGGACAAATGGGTGCAGGCCTACGAAATTAACCCCACGGCGCGGGAGGTCGTGCATCACGTCATCGTGAAAGTGCGCGCGAAAGGCGCACGAATCCTCGGTCGCGGCGATGATGACGAAGCCGAGGGATATTGGGCTGCCTACGTGCCGGGAAACAGTTCACAGGTCTATCCCGCAGGTTTCGCACGCAAGCTGCCTGCGGGCTCGACGGTGATCTTCCAAATTCACTACACGCCGAACGGCAAGGCGACCGAGGACCAGCTCCGGATGGGACTCATTTTTGCCAAGGAGCCGCCGCGTTTCGCCATGCACACCGCAGCGATCATCAACCACAAACTGAACATCCCGCCCGGCGAGGCGAACCATGTCGAAGTCGGCCAGCGCACCCTGCCCACCGACTTGAGCGTGACCGCGTTCGTCGCGCACATGCACGTGCGGGGAAAGGCGTTCCGCTATGATTTGGTCACGACGGATGGAAAGACCGAGACGCTTCTCGATATCCCGCGCTACGACTTCAACTGGCAGCTCCACTATCAACTGAAGGAACCACGGGTGTTACCTCGTGGCAGCACGGTAAAAATTACCGCGGTGTATGACAACAGCACCGGCAACAAGGCGAACCCGGACCCGACGAAGACCGTGCGCTGGGGCCAGCAGACCTATGACGAGATGATGATTGGCTACGTGGAATACTTCACGCCGATGCCTGCTGGAGGATCGGTTTCAGCACGCTAGACGAAGCCCCCGTGGAGTGCCCTCAGTCGCCACCCATTTTTTGAACTGGGAAATCAAGCGACGCCTATCAGATCGTGCCACGTGGTGACGCCGGGAAGCAGGGCTTCTGGAGCGCGGCAATTTCTTGCCTCCTGTTTTCTTGGTTCCTGCTCTGTTGATTCAGAACGCCGCTTTACAAAAATTTCGTCGTGTGCACGTAGCGGACGGAAGAAACCTTGCGTCGTCACGGCGGGTTCTCCTAAAACCCTCTCCACCATGAACAACCCAGACCGCCGCGATTTTCTGATTTCCCTCTCCGCCGCCATGGCGGGCCTCAGTGTCACCGGGCTTGCCCAGTCCCAGAAGTCCGATGCCGGTGCCGAAATCGTCGGCCAAGGGAGCAACCAATGGCGGGTGGTGCCCGGTTGGGGCGTGCTTGATGCCGAGACTCCCGTGAACGATTGCCACGGCATGATCCAGACCAAGGACGGTCGCGTCTTTCTGCTGACGAACCACACCAAGAACAACTGCATCATCTACGATCGCGACGGCAAGCTGCTCGGCAAGTGGGGCACGGAGTTTCCGGGAGCTCACGGCTTCACGCTACTTGTCGAAAACGGCGAGGAGTTCTTCTACATCACCGACCACAAGCGCCATCAGTTTTTCAAAACCACGCTCGACGGCAAGACCCTCCGCACCTGGGACTATCCCGAAAAGTCCGGCAAATACACCAAGGCCGCTGAGTTCAACCCGACCCATGTCGCCCTCGCGCCCGATGGCGGATTTTTCGTCGTCGATGGCTACGGCAAGAGCTGGTGCCACCGCTACGATGCGAAGGGCGAATATGTAAACTCCTTCGGCGGTAGCAAGCAACCCGGCGGCTCGAACCTGGAATGCGCCCACGGGGCCTGGGTGGACACCCGCGATTCGAAAAACCTTATCTGGATCACCTCCCGCTCGGAAGGAAAGCTCAAGCGCTTCACGATGGATGGAGAGCTGGTTGACGTTGTCGATCTCCCCGGTGGCAACCCGAACTTCATCGTCCCGTTTGGTGAGCTCACTGTGATTCCCTATCTCAAGGGCAACAGCGGCACCAAGGGGCAGCCCAACAACGGTTTTCTCAGCATCCTCGACAAGGACCATAAGATCATCTCTAACCTCGCCGCCCCCGCGCCGGTTTATACCGATGGCAAGCTCGCGAGCCTCGGCTGTAACACCAAGCTTTTCACCTACCCGCACGGCATCCTCATCGATGACCAGCAAAGCATCTACGTCGCCCAGTGGAACTCAGGAAAAACTTACCCGATCAAGTTAGAACGGATCAAAGCCTGATAACAATCGACCATCGTCATTCATCAATCGTGTTGCGCGAGTGGGACCAGGGGACACAGTTTTCTTGCCGATTGATGATTGAGAAACTTGGATTTTTAATTTTTGGAAATTTCTCAATCTGCATCCAGAATAGGAGGCATTGATGCGCCATTTTAGCGGGTGGGGCATGCAACGTCTGCCAGACACTTGTTATCTGATGGCCTCTCCTGAAATCTGGCGGGCGAAGTCCCAAACAAACCAAAGCCAATGACGAAAAAGGAAACGATAAGTCGCAAGGGGGCGCAGAAGTGATGAAACCGCCGCGCCGCCACCTGCACCTCGATATCCTCGAACTCGAATCAGCATTCGAATTCCTCGCCGCAGTCGATCCGAGTTTGTCTGATGAGCCATGCATTTCCTTTCTCAATCTAACCACCGGCAAAATCGTTGACCCGGAAGACGATGAGGAGGTCGAGGCTTTGTTAGCTAGCCCCAATCACACTGAACTTCCCTCCGACTTGTTCGAGGAATTACCCTACGGTTCACTCGACCAATTTGTGGATTCCCTTCCAGACGGTTCGCAGCGCACCGAACTGGAGCAAGCCATTTGTGGCAA
Source organism: Verrucomicrobiales bacterium (assembly GCA_038319595.1). GTDB lineage: Bacteria > Verrucomicrobiota > Verrucomicrobiia > Verrucomicrobiales > Akkermansiaceae > Luteolibacter. Next base: position 7,829 of record JBBQDJ010000087.1, on the reverse strand, counting down.
AGGGGCATTCCGGCGCTTCAAGGACATCGTGTTTGGCGGCAGCGACGTCGAACTGAAGCACCGCTGGTCGTGGTTCGATACCCGCCGCAAGCGCGAGCGCATCGTGGAGTGGCTCCGGGAGGAAAACATCGAGCCGGAATGGGGGCACGACATTTTCGAAGCCCCGCCGCTGCCTAACAAACGCGCCGATCTCCTCCGCGCTGTGCTCGCGTTCGTGCAAGGTAGCCGCCATCTGCCCGGCGTCCGGCGCGTCGCCTTGCTCGGATCCCTCGCCACGTCCAAGCCCATCCCCAAGGATGTCGATCTCCTCGTCGAGGTCGACGACGACATGCCGCTCGATGGGCTTGCCCGCCTCCAGCGCCAGTTGCTTGGCACCACCATGCAGACTGGCGACAGCTGCGGAGCCGATGTTTTTCTCTGCAATCCGTTAGGAAATTACATCGGTCGGATCTGCTCATGGAAATCATGCGGGCCCGGCATCCGGCAGAGCTGCCAAGCCCAACACTGCGGGCGACGGGAATACCTCAACGACGATTTCCAGAACGTCCGCCTCGATGCAGCACTCCTCGCCGAACCACCGCTCGAACTCTGGCCCGAAATCATCGCCCGCACCCAACTCCCTAACGATGTGCACGAGGCATTGGTCACCGCACGATGAACTGGGTCCTTAATTGATCTCGCATCCCGGCCCCGTCTTGCAACCCGTCGTCCCACTGCTGTCGCTTGCAGCCCTTTTTTTTAGTTTACATTGTCACCACCTCGCACAGGGTTACCAGCAAACGAAAGACTTCGCTGATCTTCCCAAATCCATCGTTGCGTATGAAACCCATTTCTAGAACTGCCCAATCGCCACGTGGCTTCGCCTTGGTCGTGACGTTGAGTTTGATGATCCTCCTGACCGTCATCGCGGTGGGCTTGCTGACGCTCTCCACCATCAGCCTTCGCTCCGCGGCGCGTGGTTCCGACCAGGCCGTCGCCAGAGCCAATGCCCGGCTCGCCTTGATGCTGGCGATCGGCGATCTGCAAAAATTCGCGGGCGCGGACACCCGGGTCACCGCCAAGGCGGACATTCTCGATGCCAACAATCCGCCGGTGATGGGGGTATGGAAGAGCTGGGAAGGCACCGACCACGAGCAATCCGGCACCGCCCAAGGCCGGCCGATTTCCCCGGGGAATTACAAAACCAAGAAAACCGATCGTTTCCTCGCCTGGCTGGTTTCCGGCGATTCCAAAACCCTCCCCGCGACCACGAAGGGGGTGGGAAAAGCCATTCTACTGGGTGACAACTCCGTCGGCAGCGACAGCACCCGCGAAAAGCTGCAGATCCATCTTACTCCCACCCAGGTCGCCGTCGGCACCCAGAAGGGCAGCTTCGCCTGGTGGGTCAGCGGCGAGAATCAGAAGGCCCGGCTGCCGAAGCCCTATCAGCCCTCCGCCGACAACAACGCCCGCTGGGCGGTCAATGCCAAATCCCACGCCATCGCCGATCCGAAGCCCTTCCGCATGGAGTCTCTCCTGAGCGATGCGAAACCCGCCGACAAGGCGATCAGCCTCAACCAAAGCAATCTGATTTCGACCGCCGCCACCCTGAAAGGCTCACAGGAATTCTATCACGATCTGTCCACCTCATCGGTCGGTCTGCTCACGAACACCGCCACCGGTGGTTGGAAGAAGGATTTCTCGATTCTTTTAGAAAACTGGGGAAATCAGGGCACAAGCAATCTACCATTCTTCCGTGTCAGCCCAGGCCAGGACATCCTCTTCAATCTACCGACCCAAACGAATCCCAGCCCGGATAAATCGATGCTTTATCCATGGGCGGGCTACCGCGGTTCTTCCGGGAGCATCCCGATCTACCGACACGGCCCGGTCACCAGTTGGGAAAATCTAAAAGACTACGCGTTGGCTTACAGCACCAAAAGCATGACCGTTTCCTCAACCGGACAAGCCTCGATTCCCACCAGCTCATTTGCCATCGACGATACCGGCAACTCCTTCGGCTTCCTGCACAAGGTCCGGGTGCTACCCATCATCGCCCGTATCCAATGGGTTTTTTCTCATTCCGCCGTGGGAGTCGCCACTCCGGCCGGCAGCTATCAAGCACGCTTGCTGCTGAATCCGGTCATCACCATGTGGAACCCCTACAACGTGGAAATGACCTTTGCCAATGTTCCGTTGTCCTTCGGCATTCCGAAGCCTCTACCTGCCGCGCTGAAATACACATTCGACCGCGATCAGAATCCCAACTACAGCAGCCTAACGGCAGGCAGCCAGAACTACCCGACCTCTCTGAGCAGCGCGGGAAGCCTAAGCTATCGAATCAGCACCGCGTTTTCTCTAAAACCTGGGGAGACCCGCGTCTTCAGCCCCACCGCACAAGCCGCCGTCTCAACGGCCCTTGAACTCCAGCCCGGCTACCGCAGCAATGTCGGCCACTTTTTCGACTTAAAGAACAGCCTCGGAGCCGCCGCCATCGGACCGGCCACCACCACGATCAAGACCGATGCTATTTTCAACACCAGCTATAATGACGTTAGTTCCGGCGTCGGGATCTACCTCGATATGTCCTACAGTGGCAGGCGCCACCTTGCCTACCGTATGACCTACACCCCTGCCGTCGCGGCCTCCGTCTATCCGGCCATCAGCAACCTTGGCTCAACCACCCTGGGTGCCGCCGTTGGCGCACCCTACCCCTTCCTGACCACCGTCTTCGGCGCGCGCATGGCGAGCCGGACCCACATCGCCGCCAAGGGCTTCGTGCAATCCAGCCCGCTGGTCAACTACACCGCCATGGGCGGCAAGGATTTGATCGAGAGCACCATCCAACGTCATTACGGCGGCACCAACCATCCGGTCAATTCTCCCTTCGACTACAGCTTCGAAAAAGTTTCCCCGAACGACAGCCTCTTGCCGAATGAGAGCGACACCACCAATCGCGGCTACATCGTCACCGGTTTCACCAAGGCAGATGGCATCTCACGTTGCGTCATGGACGAACTCCCGACCCGTCCGTTGCAATCTCTCGGAGAACTCACCAACTGGGACCTGCGCTATGAAAATCCAATCCCGCCTTACGCCTTCAACCTCATCGGCAACAGCGACGCCTCACCCTTGATCGCCGCCGACTCCGTCGTAGGCAAATATTTTTCCGATGCATTGAACCTCCAATACGACGACTCCTACTGCGCCAACCACCTGCTCTTCGACGACTGGTTCTTCTCCTCGATCGCACCGGACCCTACCACCTTCGGCACCAGTGGTAAGACCCTGCAGAAAAACTATACCGATTTTATCAGCGGACTCTCGCCCCTCGGCAACCGCTCCTATCTGCCACTTACTCAGGACTTAGTTTTTGGGAAATCCTCCACAGCGAATGCCAACACCCTTTACACCAACAACGTCGGGAAAACCGACTCGTGGCGCACCATTGCCTCACGGTTAGAAGTCGAGGGCATGTTCAACGTGAACTCCACCTCGGTCACCGCCTGGCGCGCCCTGCTTGGCCATGCCCGGAATCAGAAAGTCCCCTACATCAAGGAAAGTGGTGCCGCTTGGAGTGTCGACGTTTCCGGCCAGTCAAACTATCCGTTCTCCCGTTTCACCATCGCTGGAGACACCGAGGCCAAGACCCGGGCCGTCGGCTCCTTCCCTGAAGCCACCGAGTTTTCGGGCTACCGGATTCTTGATGAAAAGACCATCGACGCCCTCGCCACCGAGATTGTGAAACAAGTCCGTCTCCGAGGCCCGTTCCTGTCCCTATCCGAGTTCATCAACCGCCAACTTTCCTCGGGTGACCTGGCTGTCGCAGGCACCATTCAGGCAGCCCTTGATGAGATCGCCAAAACCCCCAGCACCAATCCCTACGCCACCATCATCAGCGTCAACGACCGGCCCTCCGCGGCGGTGCCCGCCTCAGCAGGAGATGCGGAATACCAATTCCCGAACGCCGCCAAAGGCCAAGCGAGCTACGGGCTCCCTGGCTGGACCCGCCAAGTCGACATCCTGCGCCCGCTCGCTCCGATCCTCACCGCCCGCGACGACACGTTCACGATCCGTGCCTACGGCGATGCCCGGGACTCCGGCGGCAATATCACCGCCCGTGCCACCTGTGAGGCGGTTGTCCGCCGCACTCGAAACTACCTCGATCCTCTCGACCTTGCGGAAATCACCACCAATCCGGTCCGCGTCGTCAACCGCACCTTTGGCCGTCGCTTTGAGCTTCTCTCATTTCGCTGGCTCAGCCTTGGCGAAATCTGATAGCACTCCCGTCCTCAGAACCCTCTAACTCCATGCGCCATCTTTTCGTCCTTGTCAGTCTGATTTCCGCCCTCGCCACCCCCCAGTCCATGGCAGGCCACACCTGCCGCATCCTCTTTCTCGGAGCTCCGGCCAATGCCCCGGAAAAGCTCCAGCTCTTCGATGGCAAGGCCAGTCAGGAAGTCGAGCTCCCGCAGATGAACCTCTCCCCGGTTTATAAACTGCCCGCTGGTGACCTCGTGATCCGCCTGCTCACCACCGCACCCCTCAAGCCCGAGGATGTCAGCCCGGACGCCCCGAAGGCCGCCATCCCGGAGGCCATGACAGACTTCTATCTCCTCGTCAGCAGTGATCCAACTAACAAGATCGTGCCGGTGAAACTTCAAGTCATCGACGCCGACGCCGCGAAGTTCAGGCCAGGCCAGATGCTCTGGTTCAATCTCACCGCGAACAGCGTCGGTGGCCAAGTCGGCACCGAGCAACTCGCGATGGCCGCGAATTCGAAAACGATCGTCAACGCCCCCGCTTCCAAGAACGAGGACTACAACGTCAACCTCTCATTCCGGATCCCGGACAACGAAGTGCTCTATCCACTTTGCGAAACGAAATGGCAGCACGACACCCGCTCGCGCAGCGTCCTGTTCGTCGTCCCTCAAAACGGCAGCCGCACCCCGCGCGTACTCGGGTTCCCCGACTACCGCGAGCCCGAGAAAAAAGATGGCAAACCGTGATCGCCACGGGTCAGTCTGCGCAGTCTAACATAGAGTGACTTGGGTGGGTCGTCGCTGAACCCCCCGCCCGAACTCTGGACAAGAATGATCGCTCACGGCGAACTGCCCAACGACGTGCGAGAGGAATGGATCACCCCATTGTAAGCCAGATCCGTTTATGATCTGGCATCCCTACCGCTTTAGACTATGATTACCGCTATGCAGACTTCTGGAACGGCTCTCGGCCCGGTCTCATGGGAACGGATGAGTGAAGGAATCGAAAAAGTCAAAGACCGCCTCCGGCGTGCCGCTTCCACGCTGGACGCGGCGGGCATCGACTACGCCGTCATTGGCGGAAATGCGGTCGCGGCGTGGGTTTCGAGGGTGGATGACTCCGTGGTCCGGAATACTCGTGACGTCGATCTGCTCGTCCGAAGAAGGGATATGGACCGCATCATCCCTGCGATGGAAACTGCCGGTTTCATCCATCGGACCGTTTCGATTCTGGGCGGAAAAGGAAAAATCGAGATGTTTCTGGACGGACCCGGTGCGAAGGCGCGCGATGGAGTGCATCTCATCTTCGCAGATGAAAAGGTCAATGACGAGGCACTTGAACCCTCGCCGTCAGTTGCCGCAATCGATCGCACCCATGTAGATTTCAAACTAATCGACCTTGCGGCTTTGGTGACGATGAAACTCACTTCGTATCGGGACAAAGACCGCGTCCATCTGCGGGACATGATGGAGATCGGCCAATTGGATGAAACGTGGCTGCCGCAGGTTCCACCATCTCTCCGCCAGCGTCTCCAGGATCTGATAGATGACCCGGACGGTTGATGGCTGTCAGGCATCTAGGAGTGACCTAACCATCGCAGCATCGAGGCGGCTAGAAACATCCGCGACCGCCAGAATTCCGGCGGCAAGTTTTCCTTTTTCTTTTTGGAGCTTGTGAACGAACACCGAGTTGTGCTGGCCGATGCGGTAGGCGCGATCGGTTGCTTGGGCGTGGCGGCGGTTTTCAACCGCCATGCCTTTGAAGTTGTTGGCTTGGCGGATAAAATCCGCCGCCACTTTACTCTCAAGCAAATGATGAACGTCTGAACCCAATCCGGGTGTATCGTCTGCTCTGTCATTCGCCTGGCAGGTTCTGCTGCTCGGGCGCTTCTGATAGATCGCGATAATCTCCTCGCGGGTCATGATGAGAATGCAGGTGGGAAGTTTTCGTTAGCTCGAGTGGCGGGAGCGGTTTGAACGTGGTGGCTTGCGGAGGTCGCCCTTGTCGCGGAGCGTGAAAAGGTCCGGGTCGTTCTGGCCGGTGATGAAGCGGGCTCCGGACCCGCGTCCGTCGGAAAAGAAATCGCGGTTGTGAACGAACAGGCGTTGGATGAAGTCATGTGAGCCGACGGCCAGACCGGCAGTGAAGTGCGGCACCGGATGGAGCATAAGTTCCGCCCGCGTGAGGGGCGGAGTGCGGTTCAAATTGCTGATGCGGCTTTTCGGTTGCTCCGGCCCATCGCTGATAAAATTCCGCCAGGCTTTCCGCAATTCCGGCCAAGCAGCATGGCTACCACCAGGAACCATGTTGCGGATCATTTCCTGCGCGGACTTGTTCCGACTGATGGCCGCGCCAATGGTGCAGTGGGGAGAATCTTCGGGTGAGATGCCCGCCGTTTCCCGGGCACAGCCGTGGTCCATCCATGCCGCGACGACACGCGATGCGTGGCCGGCTTCCACATAGGCTAAGTCGTAGCGGCTTTCCCAGAGGGTTCCGGAAGTCTGGCGGGCGCGATGATAGTTGCCCGCTAGCACCTGCTTGAAGCGTTTCAGGAAATTGGAAATCGAACCGAAGTTCCGGGAGAGACTCGCCCATGCTTCGGGGTCATTGGATTTCAGCTTCTGCCGGACGGAGTCCATGTAAAGCGGACCGAAATTGGATTCCATGCGGGAGAGCATCTCTTTCTTGGAGAGCTTCAAGCCGGAGGAAACCTCAAGAAGCAAATCGAAGGACCGGGGGCGCAGGGAAAACGCGAGGATTTCGACCGAGCAGAATTCCGCATATTCGAAGAGCAGCTTGCGGGCTTCATCGAGTTCATCGGAAGTCATGCCGGGCCACGGACCACCGAAAGCGGAGTGGCAGAGAGTCCGCGTGGAAGCGGCGTCCGGAAAGTATTGGAAGGCAGAGCGGGCTTTGCGCATGGTGATGGGTAGGCTATTCAGTCGGTGCTAGCAACGACCGAATCATGCTGGCCTCAAGCTTGTTAGAGATATCCACGTCCGCCAGAATCCCAGCGGCGAGTTTGCCTTTTTCCTGCTGGAGCTTGTGGATGCGCTCCTCGACGGTGTCCTGCCAATGGGCAACGACCGGGTTGGAGCTTGGGCCTTGAATCGTCAAGCGGACCCGATGTAGCGTCGCCGCGTGGCAAACCTACAGATTCACTGGAAGATCAAACGCTTGGACGAAGGTGACGAACCGGATCCGCGGTTTGCTGAGTGCTTGCTGGAGATCGAGGGCCGGATCGAATGCGGCGGCCAGACGGCCGGTATGGTGGACGCGCATTATCTCTTCGCGGACGATCCCGCATCTTCGTCCGCGTTTCTTGAACTCTGGGATGCCGATGCCAGAAGTTGCAACGTGTATGAGAATATTAGCGATCCTGACCGGCGAAAATTTCGCGAGCCGATCCCGCGTTTCCTCGATCCCGCATCAGGTATTCTCTGCATTCACTTCATTGCCCTGCGGCCGCAGTTCCGCCGCATCGGCTTGGGGCGCGAGGTGATGCGGGAGCTCGCCCGCGCCCTAGCTGACCCGCGGATCGGGCTGATCCTGCTCAATGCCACACCGCTCCAACACCTGCCCCATGG
>JBBQDJ010000086.1:0-10777 GCA_038319595.1 Verrucomicrobiales bacterium | reverse complement strand
GGGATATCCTCGTCGTCGCCGAGTTGAAGCATTCGGATCTCGGGGATGAGCTTGAGGATGATGGCTGCGGCGAGCAAAAGACAGGCAGGATATTCAGGATCACGCAGCAGATTTCCCAAGGCCGCGAAGCTGGCGACCGTCCCGAAAAACCGGGCGGCACCAAGCGGGAAGCGCCACAGCGAACGGTGCGTGTCGTGATAGATCATGACACTCGTGTAGACAGCAATGAGGCCGATGATGAGTGCCGAGTAAGCAGTAATTAGTGAGCAGAGGGGGAGTAGATTGGAAATGAAGGGAGGGATCGGCAATTTCGGAAAATGGGGCAACAGGGCAAAGGCAGCAAGGGCCATCGGGATTGGTGCGAAGAGCGAGAAGGCGAGGATTTCCCGGGACAGCCACGACGTGCGCAAGCCAAGGAAAAAGCGCCAGGCTTTGAGCGGTTGGCCCAAGTGAAAGGCGGAGGCTCCCATGCCAGCGAAGAAGATCGTCGCGCCGGTTAGAGTGAGGACCAAGTTACCGCTGGAAGTGACTAACAGACCGACGCCGGCCTGGGTGAGCATCAACATGAGGACCAGCGGCCAATGCGCGTGTTGTGGAACGAGTGATTCGCGGTCGGCGGCTTTCGCTGATTCCGGGATCTCGCGACCGACATAGCGGGTGGTGGGGAGGGTGATGCTTTCGTCTCCCAGAAGCGAGGCGTCAGGAGCGGTGACCGTGGTGGCGAACAAGCTGAGCACGCCATTTTTCAAACCGCCTTCGTCGGCCCGGCGTTCCTTGAGTGGCGGACGCGGCACCTTGACGATGCGGATAGCCTCGGTCGGACAAGCTTGCACGCAGGCCGGAGCCTCGCCCTCGGCCAAGCGCTGGTGGCACATGTCGCATTTTCTAACGATGCCACGCTTCTTGGAATATTTCGGGACATCATAAGGGCATTTGAGGATGCAATAGGAGCAGCCGATGCATTGGTCATCGAGGTGACGGACGATGCCGGTGTTAGCGTCCTTCTCGTAAGCTCCTACGGGGCAGCCGTTCATGCATCCGGGGTCCTCGCAATGGTGGCAGGCGGTGGTGATGGTTTGTTGCCAACCGGGGCTATCAGCGCCCCCTTTGAGGGTGCCAGTATCCCGCCATGTTTCGTGGTCGTCGAGGCCGTTGAGGGAATGGCAGGCGGAAACACAGGCTTTGCATCCGGTGCAGCGGTCAAGCGCGACCTCGAAGGCATATTGCTCGCCGGAGCCTGGCTTGGTCAGTGGGATGAGCGTGCGGTAGTGTGCTGCAAGATCGGGCTCATGGTCATGGATCGCTGCGAAACGGGCTGCCGGAGTCCTGAGGGTGCCCTGCTCCGCAAGAAGCTTGTCGATCAATGTCCCGGCAAAAGGTGGGGCAGGGATCCGTTGGATAGCGGTGGACAATTGGTCTTCTAGCTCGGGTTGGAATTATGCGGAGGCGAGGGCGGAGTCCACCGAATCGATCCATTTTCCGAACGGGTGGTCATAGTCCACATCGCACTCGACGAGAGGCGCGATGCGGCTGCCGCCGAGTGCCGCGAGTCGTGTGTCGAAGTCCTGTCCGCACTTGCAGAAATCCGGATAGCTGGAGTCGCCGAGTGCGAGAACCGAGTAGTTAAGCGACGGCAATGGCGGGGCGTCTGCCGCGTGGAGCGACGAGTGGAAGGCGGCCGCGTTGTCCGGCGGATCACCGTCGCCGTAAGTGGAGGTGATGACCAGTAGCCGTTCGGTTTTCGCGAGGACTTCCGGCGTGACCTCCTGCATGTCGAGAACGATAGTAAGGTGGCCTTTTGCGGAAAGTATTTTGGCAGCCTTCTTCCCAAGCGTCTCACAGGTCCCGGTCTGGGAGCCCCAGGCGATGGTCACCCGATGACCGGTGGCCGGTGCTGCGACCGGTGCCGGTATGGCCGAGCCGTTTGTATTCGCTAGAGTAGAGGATATCCCATCGATGAAGCCCTTCAACCACATCCGTTGGGGTCCAGAGAATGGCGCGTTGTCTGGCAGTGTCAGGCTCATAGTTCCGTTAGTTCAGCTTGCGAGATTTCGAAGCTCGTCGACCGGGTGGCGGTTAGTGAATTGGGCAAAGGTCTCGTCCTTTTCGCGACCGGCGAGATAAGCTTTCAGGAGCCTCTCCATCAGAGGCGGGATCTCGGTGTAGGCGACGGATTTCCAAACTTCCCGCGCGACGGCCTGGGTGTCATCCACTCCACCACCGAGAACGATGTGGTAGCCGTCCACGGAATCTCCGGACTCCGTTTTTACCCGCACGCCCATCATGCCGATGTCGCCGATGTAGTGTTGCGCGCAGGAGTGCTGGCAGCCGGTTAGATGAATATTGACGGGGGTGTCGAGTTCAAGGTTCCGGCTGAGGTATTCGCCAAGGGCAATGGCATTGCCCTTGGTTTCCGCAGCGGCGTATTTGCAGCCGCGACTGCCGGTGCATGCGATGATGCCGCCGGTGATGGAGGAAGCGCGGTAATCAAAGCCCGCCGCGATGACGGCTGCGGCTGCTGCATCGGTGTTTTCGGGGGAAATGCCCGGGATGATTAAGTTCTGCCAGACGGTGAGGCGGATCTCGCCGCGGCCGTAGCGGTCCGCGATGTCGCAGATCTGTAACACTTTCTCACTGGGCATCGCACCGACCGGAATAAGAACACCGAGGTAGTTATTTCCGTCCGTCTGCCGGTGGATGCCGAGATGACCGTGCTTGGACTTCGGGATGGCCGGCACGCAATCTTCTAGCGGAAAATGGCGAAGATCGAACGCGAGCTTCTTCTGAGTTTCTGCGAGCGTCTTTGGCAGCCCCCATTGATCGACGAGATACTTAAGCCGGGCCTTCTTGCGGTTCGTGCGGTCGCCGTTCTCGATGAATACATGGATGAGTGCTGCGGCGACGGGAATCGTTTCCGCAGGAGTCAGCAGGATGCCGCAATCGGTGGCGAACTGCCTGTGCCCGGTGATCCCGCAGAGTTGCATGCGGAAATAGACTCCCGGCGCGATGCCCATTTCGTTAGAGCCTAGTTTGACGGCGTAGAATGCGATGTCATTGGTATCCGCACAGACCGAGACACGGCCGCCGGAATCGTAGGAAATGTTGAACTTGCGTGGAAGCCCGTAGAGATCGCGGTTTCTGAGAATATAATGATGGATTGCGCGGGCGTAGGGCATGACATCGATCAACTCGTCGGGATCGAATCCGCTGGTGGGCGTGGCGGTGATGTTGCGGATGTTGTCTGCACCGGAGCCTTGGGACGTTAGCCCGAGATCATCGAGTTTCATCAACACCTCAGGGCAATCCTTCGGCATGATTTCGCGCACTTGCACATTGGCGCGGGTGGTAAGATCGATCCGGCCCGGCCCCCAGTCGGCGGCGATTTCGGCAAGCCCGCGGAACTGGCCGGTGGTGAGCGAACCCCCAGCGATCCTGCAGCGGAGCATGAAGCTCTCCTGTGCCGGCGTCACGAAGAAGAGCCCATGGAACTTATAGCGGAAAATGTCACCGCCTTCGGGAAAACGGTCCGCCATCGCGTTTGCAAGAATCGTGTCGTAGCAGTCGAGGCCGTTCTGCTCATGCTTGATTATCTCTTCCTTGCAGAGATCCTCGATCGGGGTGCCGAACACAGTTTCCAGTGTAGCGACGACGGGTTCGTGGGTGAACCGACGGTTCGCATCCTGACCCAGGAAAGGCAGCTGGCGGCTTTGCAGGACACCGCTGACGAACCCGGAAAGGTAGTTCACCTGTTCCTCAGAGAATCCGGAATTTTCGATCGATACCATGGATTGCGGATGGGTGATTGATTTGAAGCGAGATCACCGACGTGAAATTAGCTGATGGGGGTTCATGCTCGTTCGTCTTGGCACCAGCCGACGTAGCTTCGCGGATGCCAAGACGAACCGATTGGCATTTATCTCGAAGATGCGGCCTCATCGCGGTGATGAGATTGACTCATACCCCTTCAGGGCAAGCCTGAGAGAAACGCCAAAGATCTTGGTGATCCATCCGGGGTAGCGAACCGGCGGTGACGTCTGGAAGGATTCCAATGTGTCGCAGACCAACGAGGACCCGCGAAGCATTTTCCGGGCATTCGGCTCTATCTAATCTGACGGAACACCCGCACGTTCAGGGTGAAGCGTGTTCTGTGGTCTCCCGACGGGCAATCGTGAGAACTCGGCTCAATTATCGGCAGCATCGATGAAACGAATCAAGTCCGTCCGGCACTTCAAAAGATCCGGAGGATTCAGATAGAACATGTGGCCACCATCGTAAAAGACGCTGGTGATGTTTTTCCTAACACCGGCCGGCAGGTTAAACATGTGCCTCACGGAGTAGGCGACACCGGTCGGTGGAGTCGCGAGGTCGGTGAAGCCGCCCATCACGAGAACTTTTAGATTCGGATTGTCGCGCATGGCCCCAGCGAGTTTGTCGCTGAGATTGACGACCTTGTTGGTGGCATTCCATTGCCAAGGCTGGACCTTTCCTGTTAGAATTTCATAGGGTTGGTCCTCTTTGTAGCCAAGATCCCGGCCCAGATAATCGAGCATGGCGGTCGAGAACGCCCCATAGGCCAGAGAATAGGACGGGTCGTAATCAGGCATGGCCGCAGCTTTGTCCGTGGTGTCCCACGCGACCCGGCCGTCGAAGCGACCGAGCACCTTACCTTCTTTTCTCAGAAGCTCCGCCCGGAAGGCTGTCGAATCCAGTCGCAGGTCATGGGAGAGCCAGATCGCCGCATCGATACCGGTCAATTTTGCCAGTTTTGCGGCGAGTTCGGTCCTCGTCTTGTTGTCGAGGTCGGCCCCCTTCAGGAGCGCCGCAGCGTATTCGCCAAATGCGAATTCGGTGCTCTCCTTGACCAGTGCGTCCCGATCGCCTTGGATTTTTTTATGAAAGTGGGCGACTCCGGTGAGTGACGGGAGAAAGACGACGTAAGCCAGATCATTGCCTTGCGCGGGCTGGAGGGTCGAGAAATCGAGCAGCGACGAAAGGAGCACTAAACCATTGAGGCTCATGCCATAACGCGATTGCAGATGGTTCGAAAGTCCGGCCACACGGATCCCGCCGTAAGATTCTCCGAGAATGAATTTCGGGGATGCCCAGCGGTCATGCTCACTGATCCAACGCCGGACGAAATCTCCCACCGATTCGATGTCGCCATCCACGCCATGAAAATCGCCCGGTTTGGCATCTTTTTCCGCCCGACTGTAGCCTGTGGAAACCGGATCGACGAATACGAGGTCGCAGACGTCGAGAATGCTCTGGGGATTGTCCGTCAGCCGGGCGGGAGGCAAGAGGGGTTGGGTGCCATCACCTGGAAGTTTGAGGATTTTCGGCCCGAGGACGCCGATATGGAGCCAAACGGCGGATGATCCGGGACCGCCATTGAAAGCGAACATGACCGGACGGGTGGTCGGATCCTTGGTGTCGGTGCGCTCATAGCTGACATGGAAAATGGAGGCCCGTGGTTTACCATCATCCTGCTTGAGTTGAAGTTTGCCGGTCGTGACTTTGTAGGGAATTTTTTTGCCGTCGATCATGACGCTCGATTCGCGCACCACAGGTGGGATGACTGCGGCAGCAGGCTCCTTGGCTGGCTCTTTGGCTGGGGGTTCTGCGGGTTTTTCAGGATCAGCCGCACCGAAGGCGGCGGTGTGAATCAAGACGAATACGGGTAACAAAAGGCTTCGCATGATGGAATCGTAAGAGTCGAAATTGGCTTTGTCGATCACCGGGAGAAAATCCTGAGTCTTCGTCCGCAACGCTCAGCGTTCAAAATGAACCTGCTCCGAAAACCGGTGCAGCAAGGGATAGTGGGTCTGTAAAGCCCCGGGTTACGGATGGTCGTTGGCTGTGCCGCTTGATGGAACGATTCTATGAAGCGATCAATTAGAACGATTGTTTGATACGACGCAAGCCGTCAGATTTCGCCAAAATCGCTGCCGGAAATACCGATAAAAGTAGGATGAATATTAGGTAGGATTCAGGAAATAAAGCCGTAGTTTATTAATTGATAGAACCTTAGATCTTGAACTGCCAGCAACAAGTCGGGACTGACAGGCTTGTTCAGGGTCGGCAAGGCATCATCAGAATCGCGACTGATGCTCAGAATCCTAATCCGTGTGGAAGCTCTGTTGACGGCTGTCGGGCAAGTCGGTTGAAACCGGCTAGGAAGGCCTCATTTCGAAAAGGGCTCGTCTAGGCAACTTGCGGAAGGGCTATTTACAACTTGTTACAATATATGTAATGCGGAATCAAATACCCACCCATGACGACCGTGGCCGCACCTCGCACTCCAAGCGCCTTCGCTCCCGATTTCTTCCCCCCCGCAGCTGGGTGCCGTTGGCTGGCTGACTTCGGAGTTTCCTCCAGAACTCAACGGCCGGTGATCTTGGCGGCCATCGCGGCGTCCACCTTGAAAGTTTCCGTCGCAAACGGTTTGACTGCTTCTCCTTCTGCAACCTGGTATTGATAGACCTTGATCGGATCCACACCTGCGACCTCGGATCTGAGATAAACGCGGATCGTCATGGCTTCCTTGCCGGTCCCGCCTTCGAGTTTTTTGGTAGCGAATTGCACCTCATTCACGCCGTCCGAGGCGCCGCCGATCACGACTTCAGCCTCGGTGACGTTGGCGAATCGGTGCTGGCTGATCTTATTAATTTGAACTCTCACTTCGCGTCCCGGACTGAAAACGTAGACCTTCGCGACGTATTTTGGAGGTCTCGCGGCCATCGGAACGGTCGGCACCTCGCCGGTCGGCTGGGCTTCCGGGGTCTCTTTGAGATACTTGAGATCCCCGGCGGCCAACTCTTTTCTGACGGTGGGAAGCGCGATCAAATTGACGAAATCTGCGCGATCGTAGAGCCAGCCCCCGTTGCCGCGAGTGAACGAGAGGACCAGCAGGTTATCCGAAGGCTCGGCGATGCCGAAATTGACCTTGCCGAAATACGAGGCTTTGGCCGTCGCTCCGTTTTGTTTGGCTTCGAGAAATTTGAGGCCCTGGAGGGTCGGCGGCGCGGCGGGAAGATTGAAGACCGATTGCGGAAACGGTTGTTTCTCCGAGATGATTCGGTTTTTGATGTCCACTCTGCGGTGCTCCGCGGTGACGCGTTGCCAAAGTGAAAAATCCTTGCGAATCATCGATTCCCGCCAAGTGTTGTAGGTCGTTTCGAGCGCCGGGCGCAAATCCCCCTGCCCGGCTGCTAGAGAGGCGCCGATCAGGAAAAACGCAAAAATAAGTCGATTCATCGGCGAAACGATTGGACAAGATGGCCTCTCCCACAACAAACAAATTGCAGGCCGTTTCGATGCGAGCGCGGCGGGTATTCAGTGATGAGCAGTATTTTGCGAAGAGTGGCGCCGATTGGCGAGGCGCGTGACCGGGAGATCCTCAAGGACGCGGCGACCTACGTTTACGAACAACGGCCCGAGGGCGACGTGCTGGCCCATCTGTTTTTCCCGGAAAAATCCACGACCGAGCCGCGGCCGGTGATCGTGTTTTTCCACGGTGGTTTTTGGGACACCCCCACTCCCACCCAGTTCGTCCCCCACTGTCTTCATTTCGCGGGGCGTGGCGCGGTGGCGGTGGCAGCGGAAACAAGAACCTTGGCGCGGCATGGCAGCGGCCCCCTCGAAGCGATCGAGGACGCGCGCGATTTGATCCGCTGGATCCGCCACAATGCGGACACCTTTAACCTCGACCCTAACAAAGTCACGATCGGCGGCGCCGCAGGAGGAGCCTTCCTCGCCCTGCTTGCGGCAATGCCGAAAGCCAAGGACCTTCCGCCGATAGACGGCTTGGATTGTTTCCCGCAGGCTCTGATTTTATTCAGCGCGCTTGTTAACACCGCGGTCAAAGGCGGCGTATCCGAGCGTTTCCCGGATTATCGGACCGCCAAGCGGCTCAGTCCGAGCAGTCTCATGCGCCGCAAGCTGCCGCCGATGTTGTTCTTCCATGGCAAGGCGGACCGGATCACTCCATTCGACGATGTCGAGAAATTCCGCCGCCGCCTGCGCTGGCGTGGGAATCACTGCGAACTGGTTGATTTCATCAGGGCCGACCACAGTTTTTTCAACTTCAACGTCAGCAACAAGAATTTTGAACTGACCATCGCCACGGCTGAGAAATTCCTCGTGGACCGGGGCCTGCTTCCACCTGATGAAGGACTTGAGGCTGGCTGAGAAATCGGTGGCCAGCCGAAAATTGTTAGGATGTGATGAGGTGGATCTTCCTGCCGCCTCCGTAGTCGTTCAGGCACAATTCCTGCTTGGCACTCCTCGCGGGCTGGCGTTTGTTCCGCTGCCGTTTCTGGACCTGATCAACCGTCCGGAATTCCCCATTTCCCGATGAATCCGTTCTACCACTCCACCACCCCGCTCGTCCCCGGCTCACTGCACCGGCTTTCCCAGGAACACGACAATTGCGGCATGGGGGCCATCGCCCATCTGAAGGGTGAGCGGAGTTTCAAAGTGCTCGATTACGCGCTGACTTCGGTCTGTAGCATGACGCACCGCGGCGCGGTCGATGCGGACATGAAAACCGGCGACGGCTCGGGGGTTCTCACCCAGATCCCCCACCCGTTGTTCCGAAAGGCTGCTGCGGCTCTCGGGCACGACGTGGAAAATGCCGCCGATCTCGCGGTCGCCGTGTTCTTCTTTCCCGCTGAGGACGCGGAAAAATCGGCGGAAATCAAATTGCTGGCGGCCGAAGTCACCGACAAGCGAGGCATTCCACGGATTGGTTGGCGCGAGGTGCCGGTCAATCCAGATGCACTGGGAAAAATCGCCCTCGCCAGCCGCCCGCAGGTCGAGCACCTGCTGATGACGCGCCCCGCTGGCATGGACGCCGAGCATTTCGAGCGCCAGCTTTACCTCTGCCGTCGGGAAATCGAACACCGGACGAAGGACGTCAAAGGGTTTTACATGCCATCCTTTTCCAGCCGTTTGATTTCCTACAAGGCGCTCGCCATGCCGGCCGCGCTGCGGGCCTTCTATCTGGACTTTCAGGATCCCGACTATCAGGTGGCGATCGCGCTCTATCACCAGCGCTTTTCCACCAACACCTTCCCTGCATGGCCGCTCGGCCAACCGTTCCGAATGATGTGCCACAACGGCGAGATCAACACTGTCGAGGGCAACCGCAACTGGATGACCTCCCGCGAGGAGTTCTTCGCCTCACCAGTCTGGGGCGACGACATCGAGCTGGTGAAAAATCTCATCCGCCATGGCGAATCCGACTCCGCCTCGCTCGACCACGCGCTGGAGTTGCTCATTCTATCAGGTCGCTCGCCGGAGCACGCGATGTGTATGCTGGTGCCGCCCGCCTATCGCAATGATGAGGAAATCTCCAGCGAACTGCGTTCTTTCTATCAATACATCCGTTCGTTCTCCGAGCCATGGGACGGCCCTGCGGGACTGGTTTTTACCGATGGCACCAAGCTCTGTGCCTCGTTGGACCGCAACGGCCTGCGGCCTTCGCGTTACAAGATCACCGAGGATGGCCTGCTCTGCATCGGCTCCGAAACAGGCACGGTGATCATCGACGATGCTACTGTTGTCCGCAAAGGCCGCCTCGGGCCGGGCCAGATGATTTCCGCGAACACCGCGACCGGTGAGTTTAAATACGACCGCGAGATCAAGGAGGAGCTCGCCCAACAGAAACCCTATCGGCGTTGGATCGACGAGCAGCAGATCGCACTTCGCAAGTTCGTCTCGTCAGAGGCCCACATGCCGGAAATCGATTTTACCCCGCTCGATCTCTCACGCCAACAAGTCGCTCACGGCATTTCGCTCGAGGAGCTCGACATGGTTTTCCCGCCGATGATCAAAGGCGCCCAAGAAGCCGTTTTCTCGATGGGCGACGACATCCCGCTGGCCGTGCTTTCCTGCTACCCGCGGCTGCTTTTCACCTACTTCAAACAGCTCTTCGCCCAGGTCACCAATCCGCCCATCGATCCGATCCGCGAGTGGGCCGTCATGTCGCTGGGTGCCGGCCTTGGGTCCGAGCGCAACCTCCTCGACGAAACGCCGGAGCACTGCAACACCGTCAGCCTCGACAGCGCGATTCTGTTCGAACACCAGCTTGAGAAAATCAAACACCTCGACGAGCAGGGCTTCCCCTCCTTCGTGCTCGATTGCACCTGGCCCGCAGCCACCGGAGCCGCCGGCATGAAGACCCGCCTCGACGAGCTTTGCGCCGAAATCGAAGTGACCGTCCAGGCCAACCGCAACATCCTCATCCTTTCAGACCGCGCCACGTCCGCTAACCGGATTCCCATTCCGATCCTGCTCGCCATCGGCACCGTCCATCACCACCTCACCCGCATCCGCAAGCGCATGCGCGCCTCCATTGTCGTGGAATCCGGCGAGGTCCGCGACGTCCACCAGATCGCCTGCTGTTTCAGCTTCGGTGCGACCGCCATCTGCCCCTACCTCGGCTACGCTTCCGTCCGCCAACTCGTCGCTGCCGATGCCGGGAAAAACAAACTCGGTGAGATTTCCGCCAAGAAGGCGATGACCAACTACCGCAAGGCGCTGGAAAAAGGCATCCTCAAAATTATGTCGAAAATGGGGATCTCGGTCCTCAATTCCTACCAAGGCGCGCAGACCTTCGAGGCCATCGGCGTAGGCCGTGAAGTCGTCGATTTCGCATTCACTGGCGTCTCGTCAAAAATCGGCGGCGTCGGCTTCACCGAAATTGCCGATGAGTCCATCATCCGTCACAAAGCAGCGTTCGAAACAGTCGTTCCAAACGGTGAGACGTTGGACCTCG
>JBBQDJ010000085.1:0-10799 GCA_038319595.1 Verrucomicrobiales bacterium | reverse complement strand
GATCTCACGCTGCGAGAACAATGACTTGTCGTTAGTGAATAAGAACTCGATCGGATCCTCCAGAGTCACGATGTGGCGCGACAGATGGTGGTTGATCCAGTCCAAGCAGGAAGCGACGGTGGTTGATTTTCCCGAGCCGGTAGGGCCTGTCACCAGGATCAGGCCGTAGCGCCGTTGCATCCATGACTCTAGCAGAGGTCCCGGCAGGCCGAGTTCGGCCAGTGGCGGGATCTCATCGCGGATCGGCCGCAGCACCGCCGCAAGTCGGCCCAGCGTGTGGTATAAATTGACTCGCAGTCGGCTGCCACCGGGCACTCGCCATGAAACGTCCGCCTCGAGTTGTCCGGCCGAATCAATACCGCAGGATTTCCAGAACTCCTCCATCGCCACCCGCGGGATCGGGCCGGGATGCAGGACCACCACATCTCCTTCCCGCCGGATGCGCGGCGGTTCATCCTCCAACAGAAAGACGTCAGTCGCGGAATCGGCGAAAGCGTCGCGGATGAGTTGGTTGAGGGCGGAAGTCATGCGAGCCGATTGAAGGTTTGAATCTTCCAGAGATCTAAAGGATTTCGCCGAAGGGGATGAAGCGAAATCTTCCGACGGGCGTCAATTAGTCGCCAAACGGCAATTCTGCCGATTTCATAACGGCTTCGTCCCGCAGTCGTTCACGCGCCGTTTCCAGATAATGCCCGTCCAGTTCGATGCCGGTGAACGCGGTCAGTTTCTGCCGCTGCGCCGCAATGGCGGAGGTGCCGATCCCGAGAAATGGATCGAGCAGACGAGTTTCCACGCTCTTGCCATGAAGGCGGATGCACTGCTCCACCAAGGCCACCGGAAACGTCGCGGGGTGGGGCCTATCCTTATCTCGCGAATTGATCGTCTCGTAGGGAATGAACCAGGTGTTGCCCCGGCAGCGGAGGTCCTCGCCGCCAGTGTGACCCCAACGGGCGATGTTAGATTTGTCCTGATAGGGAACCCCGGCGGCGCGGCGGTCCAGCTCGACCGTGCCGGACTTCGTCAGGTGAAAAACGTATTCGTGGCAATCGTTGACGAAGCGCTTCGAGTTGATCGGCTTAAAATGCCCGGCGCTGATCTGTTGACCCGCGCGGGTCTCGATGCTGATGGATTTGATCCAGTGAAATGTGTTCTGGAGTGTGAATAGCGGATCCACTCCATCGGTTAGAGCGAGGATCAGCTGGTGTGGCATCAGGGGATTCGCCGGAGCCGCGCCGACGTTGATAAAGAAGGAAGCGTCATCGCTCATCACCCGCTTCAACTCCGCCGCCCATTGGCAGCACCATGTTAGAAACTCTTCGCGCGGTGCGGTGTCCTTGAAGCTCTTGTAGTTGATCCCGAGATTGTAGGGTGGCGAGGTGACGATCAGGTCGATGGATTTCTCCGGCAGGGTGGGGAGGACTTTGAGGCAGTCGCCGTGGATGAGGTTCATGTCGGAAGAGGGTATATGATGGAGAAGTGGGGTGGGAAGAATTAGCGATTCATACGCATTTTTTCTAGTTCCCGCTTCAAGGGGAGCCAGTAATCTTTGTCCTTGAGGCGTTCCTTTTGCTCTTCCTCGCTGAGAGCGGTCGCGAGGGCGGCTTCATCTCCGGAAAGGGCGAAGTCTAGCAAAAGGCGGGCGATGGATGCGCGCTTCGCAGCATCCGGCCAGGTTTTGGCGGAATCGATTAGCAAGGTGGGGGTGCGTAATTCCCGGAACCAGAAGTCGATTTGATCAGAGTTGGGATCGGTCTCGTTTTCGAAATAATGGGCTTCCACGAGACGCCGGATCATGGGCCAGTCTTTGTCTCGTTGGGTTTTTTTCGCGAGAACTAGATCGGGCAGGCTCAGCAGATCGCAGACGGTGCCATCCTGCGTTTCAAGGGTGGTGCGTCTTTCCCACAGATCAGGGAATGGATCGACTCCGCGCATTTTCGACATCAGGTCGACCCGCATTCCCAATGCTTCCGGATGATGGCACCGGAAATGGATGGCGTGGCCGTTGTGGAGGTGGGCGGGATCGAAGTCAGGAACGGCGATGAGTCCCGCCTGCAATTCATTCAATGCCGCTTGGAGAAGGGAAAGATTCGCGTCGTCTGCCAGAACCGCGAGGTCAGTATCCCGGCTAAACTCGGCCGCGCCGTAGAACACGCACGCCTGACCGCCCATGAGCAGGCACTGAACGCGGTGCTTTCGCATCGAAGAAAGGACTTTGAGTATCGGGTTCGGGATCAAGATTTCCTCCTAGTGAAATATAGGTTTGCCAGAGTTTTTCAGATTCCGCCCAGCGTTGAACAGGAGTGAGGCGATACCAGTCCGCCCACTCCCCTCCAACCAGTTCTTCGGGCTGAATCATTGGGAATGAATAGCAGGATTAGGCATGGGAGTAAACCTCGGATCGTGTTTCGGTCAGGGCAGCCTTTGGGTAATATTGGCGGGTGGGTCCTATGAGATGCCCATTCTGTCACGCATGATGCAAAAGGATCGAATTCGCGGCGAAGTGATCAGATAGAATATCGGAAACGATCACTAACGGAGTGCCGGTGCGGACGAGGTCTTCTTTCCGCAGGAGTTCGCAGACGCGCTGGATGGTTTCCTCGATGTTTGAGGCGAATGGCAGTTTGAAGGCTCTCACTCCGCGGGTCAGCGAGAGCTTGCAGCAGACGCGGTCGGTCGGGGTGAAGGCATAGAAACCGGCGGTTCTCGGGCGGAGCATCGCGACGTGGTTGGCGAGCACGCCGCGGCGGGTGAGGACGACGAGCCGGGCGTCCGGCAGCGAGTCGGCCAGAGTGACGGCGGCGCGGGCGGTTTTCTGGCGCTCGTCGCGGAGCAACACACATTGGCCGAAGCCATGGCCACCGGAGCGCTCGATGCGGGAGGAGATTCTAACAAGCGCGTCGACGCAGCGCTCCGGATAGCGTCCGACGGAAGTTTCTCCGGAAAGCATCAGGCAGTCGGCTTCCTCGTAGGCAGCGTTCATGACGTCGGTGACCTCCGCCCGGGTCGGGGTGGGGTTGGTGATCATCGACTCTAACA
The DNA here is from genome assembly GCA_038319595.1 of Verrucomicrobiales bacterium. Taxonomy (GTDB): domain Bacteria; phylum Verrucomicrobiota; class Verrucomicrobiia; order Verrucomicrobiales; family Akkermansiaceae; genus Luteolibacter. Next base: position 7,763 of record JBBQDJ010000085.1, on the reverse strand, counting down.
GCTGGGTCGCAACAATGACGCGGGTGCCGAGCTCGTGGCAGCGCTTGACGATGCGGCGCTGGAGGATGGGCAGTTCCTCGAATTCCACCTCAGTCCCGAGATCGCCACGGGCGACCATGATGACGTCTGCCGCATTGATGATGGCATCGATGTTGCGGATGGCTTCCTGGTCCTCGACCTTGGCGACGATCTGGGCCTCGCCTTCAAGCGCCTCCATGGCGGCGCGGAGTTCGTGGACGTGGGCGGAGTCTCTAACGAAGGATCCGGCGATGTAGTCCGCTTGGCACTCGACGGCTAGGGCGAGGTCCTTCATGTCCTTTTCAGTGAGAGCTGGGAGATTCAAGCGGACACCAGGTAGATTGATATGGCGTCGCGATCCCATGGTGCCGGGCGTTTTCACATAACAGAGAATGCGGTCTGACGCGACCACGTCGATGCGCATCAGTAGCGCTCCATTATCCACGACCAGCGTATTGCCGACGGTGACATCGCCCATCAGCCCTTCGTAGTTCACGGTGGCGGATAGGGGCACCGTCGCCTCCGCGCCAAACTTCCGAAATTCCACGATGTCGCCCTCGACGAGCGTGTAAGGTTTTTCCAGATCTCCCGTGCGGATCGAGGGGCCGGTGAGATCGAAGAGCACCGCGATGTGGGCGCTGCGCAGGGCAGACTGGTTGCGGACTCGCTTGGTCATCTCGGCGGCCCATTCATGTTTCGCATGGCTCATGTTGAGGCGGAAGACATTGGTTCCAGCGTCGATGAGTTTTCCGATCATTTCTTCGGATTCAGTCGCAGGTCCGAGGGTGATGATGATCTTTGATTTACGTGACATGAGGATGGGAAATCGGTTCGGGCCAGCGGATGCAGATCGCGTGCCGGACGCAGGAAACACGGTCGCCCGTGGCAAGGCAAGCCGGGATGGGGCGAGGGTGTCACTGAAAGGAGTGAAGAGGTTCGATTGACGATCGATGATTGAGGAACTTTGATTTTTGATTTTTGAAGAGCTTGCAGCTCACGCAGGGCCCGGGTTTTCCAATCAACAATCAGAAATCAACAATCGTCATTCATCAATCCCATCGTGGGCGATGGATCCAGCACCAGCGTCGGGATTGCTTACAACCCGGCCTCCGCGAGGCGTTCGTCCATCTCCGTTTTCTGCAGTTCCGCAGTGAACTCTGATAGATCGCCGGCGATGACTCCGGTGAGATTGTGTGAAGTGAAGCCGATGCGATGATCGGTGATGCGGCTTTGTGGGAAATTGTAGGTGCGGATTTTTTCCGACCGGTCGCCCGAGCCGATGAGCGAACGGCGGTGGCTGGAATACGCCTGCTGCTGCTCGTGGAGCTTCTGATCGTAGAGTTTGGAACGCAGGATCTGGAGTGCCATTTCCTTGTTCTTGATCTGCGAGCGGCCATCTTCGCAACGGACATAGAGCCCCGTCGGCAGGTGAAAAATCTGCACTGCGGATTCGGTCCGGTTGACGTGTTGGCCCCCGGCACCACCGGCGCGGCAGACTTCGATGCGGAGGTCTTCCGGCTTTAGTTCGACATCCACCTCCTCGGCCTCGGGCAGAACGGCCACGGTGACGGTGGAGGTGTGGACCCGGCCCTGAGTCTCCGTGGCGGGCACCCGCTGCACGCGATGAACGCCGGATTCATACTTCAAATAACGGAACACTTCCTGCCCGGTGATTTTCAAGATGACTTCCTTGAACCCGCCGACTTCGGAGGGCGAACTCTCCAGATGCTCGGATTTCCACCCCCGCAGATCGGCGTAACGTTGATACATGCGCATCAGCTCGGCAGCGAAAAGCGAGGCCTCATCGCCCCCGGCCCCGGCGCGGATTTCGACCAATGCGTCGCGATCCTCGCTCGGGTCCGCTGGTAACAGGGCGTATTGGAGGTCGGTGGAAAGCGCTTTAATTTCGGCCTCCAACCCGGGAATTTCCTCTGCGGCCATCGCGGAAAATTCCGGATCGTCGGATTTCGCCAGCTCCTGGTTGTCCGCGAGTTGGCGCTTGGCGGTTTCGAGTTTGTCCCAGAGAGCGAGTGTCTGCTTCAGCTTTCCGTGCTCGCGCAGGATCTCCGTCGCCCGTTTGGGATCGGAGAAAAGCTCAGGATCGCCCACCGCTTCCTCCAATTCGGAGAAACGGTCACGGCGTTTGAAGATGAGAGAGGAATAGTCCACGGGGTAAATGCTGAAACGCTGAGAACTGAAACGCTGAAAAGGAGCGGGGCAGAAACGTGAGATGCGGAACCGGGAATTGCAAGGGAAGGAAAATGCGGGGTCTTATTGCAATCCGATCCCGGACTGATAGGAAAATGCCATGAAGACATGCGGCGTTGCTGGGTTCGGTATTTTCCTCGGGATATTTTCGCTGCTCCATGCGGCGGAGACCATCGAAAGCCCGGGCGATGACGATTGGGACAAGGAGGTAGCGGCGGAGGGCAAGGCGGCCGAGGAGGATTTCAAAACCTGGAAGACCACTGCCAAGGTGCCGGAAGGCTTCGAGGATCATGCGGTCCGTGGGGCGCGGGTGGATCTCGTGCAACGGATGTTCTCGGGCGACCGGTTGGACGAAACCGAGATTAAATCTGACCTACCCGCCACGACCTGCGAGGTGACTGTGCGTGACACCGCACCGCTGGATTCCGCCATCAAGGAAGGCGATTCCTACCGCACCGTTTGGCGGCGCATCACGAAAGACCGATTCGAAATGTGGACGCCCAAGTCGGGAAAACTCTACGACGCAAAGGGCAAGCAAATCGCCGAAGCCAAGGTCCGTCGTGGCGATGGCTGGGGCAGGGAATGGTATGGTTCCTTTCTGCCGGACGGCCGCTGGATCACCACGGACATCGACGAGCGGGACGATACAGTGACTGCATTTTCCACGAAGGGAAAACGCCAGTGGTCCGTGAAAGGCGCGACATTGATTCCCAAAGGCAAGGACCCCGATGCAATGGACTCGCTGCCGCTGATCGGCTGGGCCCGCTCGGACAAGGAGGGGAATGCGTGGATCGTCTCCGTCGGCTCCGAGTGGGGCCGCGGTTTTGTGAAACTCACCCCCGATGGAAAATGGACCAAAATCGACGATCCATGGAAGGAATGTTTTCCCCAACAGCTCCGCTCGCGTGGCATGTATCTCGATCGCTCCACCCGCAGTGACAATGGATCGCTGCAGGTGAAACGCACGGAAGCTGGCCACGGAATGCATGTCGGATGGCCTCACTATCACTTTCCTGAAGCCGACCTCCTCATTCCTAACGGTGAAGGCTTCGGGATCCTGCCGGAATCATGGTCGGTCTTCGTCGAGTCCGATTGCGGTCCGATCAGCTCGGAGATCGACGTAAGCGCGGAAGACCGCAAGGAGCAGCGGAAGGACGAGCGCGTCTGGTTCTTCGATGGGAAGGGTGCCTATCAACATTGGATCAAGGGCCACAGCGTAGGAGCCAGTCTGCCGACCGGTGGCCTGTGGATCTATCAGCTCGACGACCGTTGCGCATTGGTGGGCAAGGACCACAGCATCAAATCCCGCAGGATTTTCACCAGCCCGGAAAAGAAGTCTCTCGTCCCCGTCGAACTCCACGATGACATCGGCCTCGGCGTTTTTCTATCAGACGGGAAGCTGGTGCTGGGGACTTGGGAGTAAGGGGATGGTGTTCTCTAACGAACTTCGCGGGTCTCGCTTTGGTAGCCTAGCTCGGTGAGGCGTCGGTCAGTGACGGCGCGGTGGGCATCGAGGCGGGAGAGGAATTCCTGCGGACTCTTGGGCGGATCGAGCGGTTGTCCGGCGAGCTGGCGGAGATGGGATTGGAAGACTTCCTCGGAATTTCCCCGGGCGCGGAATTCCAGGATCCCGGGGATGCGGAGAGGAAGAAACGGTCGCTCGTGGGTGACGGTGGAGGTGCCGTCGGCCAGCCAAGAGATGAAAGAAGATTGGGTGGGGAAATAGCCGGGAAATGCGACATTCCAGGAAGCGCTGATGCTGAGGTGGTGTTCAAGTCCGGGAGACGCGAGGTAGGCGGATTCCTGAACCACATCCCCCGCAGGAAAGACCAGATGGGTGCCAGCGAGGTAGTGCCAACCGGGATGGCTAGCGATCCATGAAGCGGTTAGGTCCTGGAGATTCTGTGAGAGTTCGTTGAGGGCGCGGGGCTCGGCCTCGCTGAAGTGATAGGTATCGCGCCGGAGTTGGTGGGAACGGAGAAGCTTCGCTAGCAGGAGATTGAAGATGATGAATGGATTTTTCCTTCTCCCCACCAGCATCGCCAAGGGGTAGCGATGGAAATAGGTGGTATGCACGAGCTTGTCACGCTCGGGAGCTTGACCGGACTGAAGGTGGCTTTGCTGTTGGAGATGCGAAAGGAAACTAACGGCGTCCTGATGGATGGGGGAAATCCTCAACCAACCAGGTGGCCCGGTCTGGGTTCGCGGCTTCGGGCGGTCGATGAGGCGCCAGATCATGTTGATCAGGACGATGGCGATGCCACCGAAGCGAAGCCATTGTTCCAGATCGAGGGGGAGCGTGGGGACAAACGAGACGAAGATGGATCCGATTCCTAACAAGGAGATGGCAGTCCGCCACTTGTTGCGAACCATCCTGCCGTTCTGCGTGCGCGGCCCGGCGAATTCCCAAATGAAGATCCGTTGTGAGGGATTTGCCCGCAGGGCCTGGCCTTGTTTCAAGAAGAACATGACGCCAAACAGCCCAAGGAAGAGCAGGAACGGGTTGCTCTTCCAATGATTTGGCATGAACTGGAGGGCGACGATGATGATGACTACCCGCAGGATGGAAAATGATCCGCCATGGAGTTGCAGCATGCGGCGCACGGCCTTCATCTCACCGGTGGTCTCGCCGGTTTCCAGATCCACCTTCGGCAGGACCGCGCTGTTTTTGACGAGCAGTCCGGTGCCATCGAGTTGCCAGAGAAGCGACGACGAATTCTCGGGCTCGACGGTCGCAGGCGGGGCGTAAGGATTGGGATCGGTCATGGGAGGAAAAGAATCGAGGGCGGATTCCTGCCTGCGGAACCACGCCAGCTTCCGCCGGGTTTGTAAAGATTTGTAAAGGTCGGGTAAAATGAATTGATCAAAAATGAAACCTATCAGATCAAATGGCGTAGCTGCCATGAAACCGAAACCAGTTGTCATTCTTGCCGCCCTCATCGCCGTGATTCCGCTTTGCCTCCATGCGGGAGATGGAGTCCTCGACCTAACGAGTCTCGCCAATTACGCGAACCAGACACGCCCGGCCTACATCACGAAAAACAACACCACCGCCGGAAACACCATCACCGACAAGGGGGCCACCCTCGGCAGGGTGCTCTTCCACGACAAGCGACTCTCGAAAGATAACACGATCTCCTGCTCTTCCTGCCACGCCCAGGCAGCGGGCTTCGGCGATACGGCGCTCGCAAGCACCGGGGTCAACGGCACGACAACTCGCCATGCCATGCGTCTGATCAACTCGCGCTTCGCCACGGAAACGAAGTTTTTCTGGGATGAACGGGCCGCGACGCTGGAAGCTCAGACGACCCAACCCATCCAGAACCACGTGGAAATGGGTTTCAGCGGCACCCTCGGCGATCCTGCTTTCGCCGCCCTCGTTACCAAGCTCTCCGCCATCGCCGAATACCGCGTGCTCTTCGCCATGACATTCGGCGACAAGGCCATCACCGAAGCGCGGGTCCAACTCGCCATGGCCCAGTTCGTCCGCAGTATTCAGTCGTTCGATTCCAAGTATGACGCCGGTCGTGCAGTCATCGGAAATGACAACACGAACTTTCCGAATTTCACGACTGCGGAGAATACCGGAAAGCAACTATTCCTCAATCCACCCGGACCTAACGGCGCGGGTTGCGCCATTTGCCATCGGCCACCCGAGTTTGATATCGATCCTGCCAGCCGCAATAACGGCGTCATCACCCAGATCGGCGGCGGCAGCGATCTTACCAATACCCGCTCGCCAAGCCTGCGCGACCTGATAGGACCGGGCGGCCGGTCTAACGGTGCCTTCATGCACGACGGCAGTTTCGCCACGCTCGCCCAGGTCATCAACCACTACAACCTCATCCCTGCTAACAACACCAATCTCGATCCCCGGCTCCAGCGCCCCGGCGGGGTCCAGAGTCTCAATCTCACTCAAACCCAGAAAGACAACCTCGTTGCCTTCCTCGGCACTCTCACCGGCAGCGCGGTCTATTCCGATGCGAAGTGGTCCGATCCCTTCAATAATGCCGGAGAACTCACGCTCATCGTTCTGCCGTCCGACGAGATCACGATTGTTGATCACCGGAACGGCACCGCGACCATTTCCTGCCAAGCCGCTGCGGGGATGAGTTACCTGCTGCAACATTCATCCAATCTCAAAACCTGGACAAATCTAACCACGGTCACTGCCACTGCCAGTGGGGTGTGCTCCGCCACGGTCACGGTTTCTGACAGCGCGTATTTCCGCTATGCGTTTGAGACGCCGGCACCGTGATTTGGAATCTAGCGAGGCGCGATGACATCGACCGTGAAGCCCTTCAAATACCCCGTCTCCGGGATCGAAATTAAAATCGGGTGATTGGCGCGCTGGCTGTGGTTCAGCACGAACCTTGCAGATTTCTTTGCATCCACCGAGGCGCTCACCAGATTTTCCATGAAGTGCTCGCGATTGCCATTCACGAGGGCCGCGACTTCGGCGATTGGTGTTCGCCCAATTCGTCCGCCAGCCAGCAACTCCGATTACTTTCTCCTTCCCGCCAAACCGCTGGCCGTTAGTCTGGGCTTGAAAGATACTCCCATCCGATCCCTAAGTCTTTGTCCGCGAGCTCGATAAGAAGCTCTGGACCGCTGCTGACAGGCTGCGCACCAATCTCGACACCGCTGTTTACAAGCACGCAGTGCTCGGGCGTTTCTTCAGCCCCAACGGGGAGACTCAAGTCAGCCTAGGGCATCGCCCTAGGTTCCCATCGTCCCCAAATCACCAAGTCCTGAAAGGGCGACACAACCAGAGTAGCGCCCCTACAGGGTTCGAATCATTTGCAGATGTCATTCCCTGGGCTAAGGTAATTTGTCTCTTTGGGGCTGGGGAAGGCGGCGACATCTTCACTCTATCAAGCAGCCACCTAGAAGTCATCCGCTCCATCCATTCTTCGCTCGCCATCGAGAACAACACCCTCACGTTGGAGCAAGTCACCGCCGTCATTGCAGGGAAGCGCGTCCTCGGCCCGCCGCGTGAAGTCCAGGAGGTGAAGAATGCCTTCGCCGCTTACGAGGCCATGGAGTCGTGGAATCCCACGTCGTCGAAGGACCTGCTCGCCGCCCATCGCCTGCTGATGGGAGGCCTGATTGATGATGCCGGGAAATTCCGCACCCGCTCCGTCGGCATTGCTCAAGGAAAGCAGATCGTCCACCTCGCGCCGCCCGCTGCTGGCGTGCCTGGCCTGATGAAAGACCTGCTCGGCTGGCTCAAGCGCACCGATTCCCACCCGCTCATCGCTGGCTGCGTCTTCCATTACGAACTCGAATTCATCCACCCCTTCGCCGATGGTAATGGCCGCATCGGTCGTCTCTGGCAGACGCTCGTGCTCAGCCGCTGGAATCCGCTGTTCGCCTACCTCCCGGTCGAATCCGTTATCCGTGACCGCCAAGCGGACTACTACAAGGTGCTCGCCAGCTGTGACAAGGCCGGGAACTCAACCGCCTTCATTGAGTTCCTGCTCGCCGCCATCCTCACCGCCCTGCGCGAGGCTGGAAGCGCCGAACCAAGTGAGCAA
>JBBQDJ010000084.1:0-10821 GCA_038319595.1 Verrucomicrobiales bacterium | reverse complement strand
CAGGCCTTTCCGAGGGGGACACCTACTTCTTTGTGATCGCCGCGGTCAACCAATCAGGAATTCAGGGACCGATATCGAGCGAAGTTTCCTACGAAATACCCACCGCTGTGCTGATTTCCCCCACGGGCTGGACCCTCAGCTACGCGGACAGCCAGGAATCGTTGGATTATCAGGCGGCATATGCATTTGACGGAAATCCTGCAACCATTTGGCACACCTCTTGGTCCGGCTCTCCGACTCCGCCACCCCATGAGATCCAAATCAATCTCGGGGCAAACCAGAGCCTCAGCGGCTTCCGCTACTTGCCGAGAAGCGGCAGCACTCTGGTCGGAACCGTCGGGAAATTCGAATTCTTCGTCAGTCATGACGGATTGAATTGGGGAAACCCCGTGGCCACCGGAACCTTCGCAAACACCAACGATCTGAAAGAGGTCCGCTTCACGGAAACGACCGCCCGTTACGTCCGGTTCCGCGGCCTGACCGATGCCAGCGGAGGCACCTACATGAGCGTGGCCGAGCTTTCGCTAATCCAAGGCATTTCCTCACCTCCGCCCAACCGGGCTCCTGTCGCAGTGGCCAAGTCCGTTGCGGCTTCAAAGAATACGCTGGCTCTGGTAACTCTCTCGGGAACCGATGCCGACGGTGATTCCTTAACCTATTCCCTGCTGAGCAATCCGACCAATGGGACCCTTGGCGGAACCGCTCCCAACCTGACTTATTCCCCTCAGGTGGGCTTCACCGGCAATGATAGTTTCACTTATCGTGTCAATGATGGCACGCTGGACTCCGCTTCAGCCACAGTCTCGATCACGGTCTCGGCGGTCAACGAGGCTCCTGTCGCCACTTCGAAGTCCGTGACGGTGAATGAGGACACCCCTGTTGCTGTTGTCTTGGAGGGGTCCGACCCGGAAAACAACAGCCTGACATTTTCCATCGTCAGCAGTCCGACACGTGGGACACTCAGCGGAAACGCTCCGAACCTGACTTACACGCCTGCGGCGAACTACAACGGTAACGACCAATTCACATTCAGGGTGAATGATGGCAGCCTCAATTCCACCGCTGCCACGGTCTCGATTACGGTCTCAGCCGTCAACGATGCTCCCATCGCCACCTCAAAATCCCTATCCACCGTCGCCGACGCCGCCCTCCCGGTCACCCTCACCGGAACCGATCCGGACGGAAACCTCCTGACATTCTCCATCGTGAGCAGCCCCGGCCACGGAGTGCTCACCGGCACCCCGCCAAATCTAACCTATCAGCCGGCCTCGGGATTTTCCGGAAGCGACCAATTCACCTTCATGGCCAGCGACGGCACGGCGAACTCGGGAACCGCCTCCATCTCCATCACGGTTAGTCCGAAAATTCCGACCGACGCGATCAGCGTCCTTGCCCGGACCGGCTGGACGTTGAAGTATGTCGATAGCCAGGAAACCTTCGACTCCCCGGGCAATGCCGCCTTTGATGGAAACCGCAATACTTACTGGCACACGGAATGGAGAAACAACGTAAACCCACTCCCTCCCCACGAAATTCAGATCAATCTCGGTTCCACAGTCCCGATCAGCGGATTCCGCTACCTACCCCGCCAGGACGGGCTTTCCATCGGGAACATCGAAACCTATCAATTCTTCGTCAGCCTTGACGGAGTGACTTGGGGGAACCCGGTCGCCATCGGCACTTTTGCGAAGTCCGCGACGGAAAAGCAGGTCACGTTCACCACCAAGACCGGCCGGTTCGTGCGGCTCGTGGCCCTCTCCGAGGTGAGCGGCTTTTCCGACACTTGCGTGGCGGAGCTCAACATTCTCAAAGGAGTTCTAACCAACCAAGCTCCCTCGGCCACCGTGCAATCGATTTCCACCAAAACCAATACGCCCATCTCCCTCGTATTGAGCGGCAGCGATCCCGATGGGAGCATCTTGACTTATACGGTGGTGAATGGCCCTGCCCATGGGGCTCTCACAGGCACGGCGCCCAATCTAACCTACATTCCGGATCCAGGCTTTATCGGTGACGACCAGTTCTTTTTCCAAGCCAATGACGGGGCGGTCAATTCCCCGAAGGCGATGGTCCTGATCTCGGTGAATGCCGTTGCCCAAGTGCCAGGAAATCTCACCCCAACCTTTTCAGCCGCCTCATTCAATGTTTCATCCACGGAAGATCAGGCTTGCTCCGGATTGCTCACCGCGACTGACGGAAACGCGGGCGACCTCCTCACGTTCCAGAAGATCTCCGGCCCCGAGTGGTTGACGGTTGCATCGGACGGAGGCTACGGCGGCACTCCGCTCAACGCCAACGTCGGCACCAATCAATTCGTGGTAAAGGTCACGGATCAGCACAACGCCACGGCGACTGCGTTACTCACGGTCACCGTCGCCAACACCAATGACGCGCCCGTTTTCAGAATCAGTCCGATCATCTATCCGGCTGGAACCGAAAAGGTTGCCTACCGCGACCAATCGCTCCGATCCATTGCCACCGACCCGGATGCCGGCGACACGTTTGCCTTCTCCATCGTGTCCGGCCCGGAATGGCTCTCGATCACCGCATCCGGCCTCCTCAGCGGCACTCCTCCATCCGGCAGCGCCGGCCTCAACCCATTCACGATCCGCGCTACGGATACCGCCGGAGCCTTCAGCGAGGAAACCCTCCAAATTGATATCAACCCTAACACCCTACCCCTGCCATGGACGCTCGATCGCGTTGGGAAAGGCAATCTAGCAGGCTCCGCTCTCTACGCCGCCGGAGTCTTCACGGTAGGCGGTGCCGGCTCCCTCGATCCCAAATCCGACGCCAGCAACTTCAGTTGGCAAACCCTCAGTGGTGATGGAAAAATCATCGCCCGCATCGCTGAACTCGACGACACCGGAGCCGATACCCGCGTGGGTCTGATGATCCGGGATTCCCTCGATCCGAAATCCCCGCAGGTTTTCCTCGGCTTGAACGGCAGTGGCAAGCTGCGCTGGCTGCGTCGGTCAAGCGCTGGAGAAAAAGCCATTGAAACGTCCGCCAAAGGTCGGGATTCCAGTGAATCCTGGCTCAAACTAGAGCGCATCAACGATACCATCATCGCCTCTGAAAGTAAGAATGGCGAGAATTGGGCCAAGGTGGGATCCATCAAACTGCGCCTGCCGGAAAACTGCTACATCGGCCTCACGGTCAGCAGCGGTGACAAGGATCTGCTGAACACCTCGAAATTCAGCCGCGTCCGGGTCACCCCTTGAGATCCCGGGATTACTGGGGCTCGATCGGCGGCAAAGGCTCCACCGGCACCACCGGATCCGCTGGCGGAGCCCCCAAAGTTTGACCTGCTTTTCGCTGCTCCTGAAAATCCTGGAAGCGGATCTGACCTTCGACGATGTCTCCGGGCACCATCCGCTGCTCGAGGACAAAAACCAGCTTGTTCGCCGCCAGATCACCATCCGCCGCGGCGAGTCTCGCCCATTTGTAGGCTTCCACATCATCCTTGGTGACTCCCGCCCCGGTCATGTGCATTCTTCCGATCTGGCATTCCGCCGCGGGATTGCCCGTTTGAGCGCTCATCATGAACCATTTTGCCGCTTCAGTGCTATTTTTTAATACGAACTTGCCCGCGAAGTAGATGCCACCCAGAGCCATCTGGGCGTCGCCATTTCCTTGCTCGGCGGCCTTGGTGAGCCATTCGATCGCGACTTTGGTGTCCTTTTTGACTCCGTCGCCTTTTAAATGCTTTTGGCCGAGTTGGAATTGGGATCCGGCGTCTCCTTGCTCCGCCGCCTTCGCCAGCCAGAGTGCTGCGGCCGCCTCGTCCTTCGGAATCGCCTCGCCCCGGCTGTAAAGTTCCACCAGTTGGATCTGGGCATCGACTTCTCCCTTCTCCGCCCTTGCGACGAGGTCGGAAACCATGTCGCCCAAAGCCAGCGGTGACATCGTCAGGGCGAGAATCAGTAACAAGCTCGGCGTTGCTTTCATCGTTGGCATTCAACCACCCCCATCCGGAATCGCCAAGGTTGATTTCCGCTCCATCGCCAAAGGAGGCGGTTTTGTCGGCTTGCGCGGTGGCCGTCTGCGCCTAATGTCGGTTAGTCATGGCACGTCGGCAGGTATTCATCAAAGCAGCATTGGTTCTCATCGGGGTCTGGGCCTGCGTTTGGGGCGTCCGGGCCTACGCCGGATCTCGGAAAATCACGGCCGAGCTCGTGAACCGCCAGGTCGCCGAGGCAAATTTCGCGGACTGGTCACAACAAAGCAGTGCCGCCGATTCCGCCGAAGCTGCCCGCCGCGATAAGGAACTCCGCAACATCGCTGGCCTCGTCAACCGGCTCGATTTCCAAGAACGCGAGAAAAACCGCGAGAACCGCAGCGGCGAGAATTTCTTCCGCAAGCTCTCGCCCGATGAAAAAGGCCTGTTCATCAACCTGACCATCGTCGAGTCGATGGGCCGTTTCATGCAATCCCTAGACGCCATGAAGCCGGATCAGCGCAAGAAATTCGTCGAGCAGGGCCTCAAGGAAATCCAGTCCGGCAAGACCGGAGCCGAAATGGCCCGCGCGGATGAACTCGGCGCGGATCTGTTGGAAAAAATCACTCAGGAGGGCATGAAGGCCTATTTCGAGAAATCCAGCTCGGATACTAAACTCGACCTCGCACCGCTGATGGAAGCGATGAATGAAACGATGCAGGGCCTTCGCGGCAACGAATTCGGCCCACGGCAATAATGAGAAAGCACCGCGGATTCACCCTCATCGAATTGCTCGTCGTGCTGGCGATCATTGCCGCGCTGGCAGGCATCGGCATTCCACTCACCCGCTCAGTGATCGGTAAATCCCGCGAAGCCAGTTGCTTGAACAACCTCCGCTCCCTTGGCGTCGGGCTCCAAGGCTACCTTCAGGATCACAACAACATCATGCCGGAGCTCAAAGCAGGCCGTGCATCGAAGACCGAGGATATACCGGTGTTAGACGTCGTCCTGCTGCCCTATTTCGAAACGACCGAAGCCTTCCGCTGCCCAGCCGACAGCAAGGAGTTCGAGAAATCCGGTTGCAGTTATCTGTGGAACTCCACCCAGAGCGGACTGCCGTTTTCACAACTCTCCTTCTTCGGTATCAAGGACAGGAACGACAGGATCCCGCTCATTGTGGACAAGGATTCGTGGCATCCTCACGGCACCAATTACCTCTACGCCGACTTGAGCAGCTCCACCCAATCCCGGCTTGGCACCGGCAGTGGATCGCCCTGACTTTTATGCTAACAGCTACTCATCTTCACAAATCCTTCGGCGGCAAGCCCGCGCTGATGGATGTCTCGTTCCACGTCCGCCGCGGCGAGATTTTCGGACTCCTCGGCCACAACGGCGCGGGAAAAAGCACCTCGCTCGGCATCATCCTCGGCATGGTCATGCCGGACCAAGGCGACGTCACCATCGATGGCATCTCGGTTTTGAAGGATCGCTCCAAGGCCCTGCGCAAGGTTGGTGCGATCTTCGAAGCCCCCGCGTTTTACGAATACCTATCCGGTTGGGAAAATCTGAAACTCCTGATGAGCTACTCCGCCGGCTTCGACGCCGCCGCCGCCCTGAAAGTGGTGGAACGCGTCGGCCTGTCGAAACGCATCCATTCCAAAGTCCGCACCTACAGCCACGGCATGCGCCAGCGCCTCGCCCTCGCCCAAGCGCTATTACCCGAGCCCGAGGTACTGCTGTTAGACGAGCCAACCGACGGCCTCGACCCCGAGGGCATCAAGTGGTTCCGCGAGTTCATCCTCAATCTCCGTGACGAGCGCGGCATGACCGTCCTGTTCAACTCGCACCTGTTAGCAGAGGTCGAGCTCATGTGCGACCGCGTCGCCATCCTCCGCGAGGGCAGACATGTCTTCGAGGGCACCGTGAACGGACTGCAGAACGACATCCCCGTATTCGAGGTGGATCTCGAACCCTGGGGCATCGCCTGCGGCCTCGTCCAAAGCGCCGGCGGCGAGGTGCTCGCACCCGGCCGCATCAGCCTGCCACATGCAGCCGACCCATCCGTCCTGGTGGAGACGCTGGTCCGCAGCGGCGTCCGGATCCGCGCGTTCTCCCCGGTCCGCCGCTCGCTCGAGGACCTCTACATGGAAATCCTCAACGGAGCCCCCAGCCCTAACTGATCCGCATGCTCTTTCTCCAACAACTCCGCGGTGAGCTCCGCAAGCTCTTCGCCCGTCCACGCACCTGGATGGGCTACGGCGCCTTCATCACCATGGAGGCAGTCATCCTTTTCGTTTACAAGCTGCCGCGCAGCCAGCGGCTCATGACCGGCATTCTTGAACGCAACGGGCTGGACTTCGGCACCTACTACAGCTCGCTGACCATCACCTTCACCATCATGCTACTCAGCATGTTTTTGTTAGGATCCATCTATTTTGCCCTCGTCGCAGGAGACATCGTGGCGAAGGAGAACGAGGATGGGAACCTGCGGTTGGTCTTCGCCCGCCCGATCAGCCGCCTGCGCCTGCTGTTGGTGAAATACACTGCCGTCTCGCTTTACACGTTTTCCTTCGTCTTCTTCGTCGGCGTCACCGGCTACGCGATGGCAGTCGCCGCCGTGGGTTGGGAGGGCGGACTCTTCGTGATGGAGCCGAAGATGAAGGTCTTCGCCGCCTACCCCTCATGGTCGGAAGGTGCCGGGCGACTCGCCATGTCCGCCGCAGGCATCGGCCTGAGCATGATCACGCTGTCGTCGATCGCCTTCATGTTTTCCTGTTTCAAGATCAAGCCCGCCGCCGCGACCATTATCACTCTGACCATCTTGTTCGTGGACATGATCCTACAGGGCTTCCCGTTTTTCAAACCATACGAAAGCTACTTCGTCACCTGGCGGATGAGCGCTTGGGTTTTCCTCATGGAACAACAAATCTCATGGCCGAAAATCATCGAGTCCTACGCCTTGCTTGCCGGTCTTAACATCACCTTCTTCATTGTCGGCTGGCTGTCGTTCCAGACGCGCGATTTCAAATCGTAGAGACTGCCTTGAACAAGGGTAGGGACCGTTCTCCGCTGGGGTCCGGCGAATGCAAAGAAAACGCGAACGTCCGTGAAATGAATTATTTGGAATTCCCGGCTACCAGTTCCGTGCCCATGCGAGCAAGTGATTCAGAAGAGGAGTCCCGCAGGGCTCCGAAGCGAATCGCCAGGAGATCTCCGGCTGAGAGGATGCGGGTCACTGCTTTCGACTCCGCCGTGCGGGAGGTCATGGCACCATCGGCGTTTTTTTCCAATTGCTGTCGGGCGATCAGCGCATCTCTTGTCTGATAGATTTCCCAGGTGATATAGCTCGTGCAAAGTAGGAATGCGATGCTGGCGCAGTTTTTCAAAACCGCCCACTTGCTTGGGGCGGTATGCCGAGTAGGGCTAACACCCTTTTTCCGCTGAATGACGGGCGCCGGCCGCCGGGTGGCGGGATGCTTCGCTGCCACGACGGCAACGGTTGTTTTCGACGCCAGCCATTGCGTCAGTTGCTCGGCGAGTGAAGATGCATCGGGATATCTCAAGGCCGGATTCGCATGAGTGGCGGTCCGACAAATACCGTCCAGCTTGAGATCCGAGACCGCCTGCTTTGCGGCATTCTCATTTCCCGCAGGGATTCCAGTCAGCAACTCCCGCAGGACCACGCCGATCGCGAAGACATCGGATTGCGAGTCTCCTTTTGCAGGATCATGGATGACCTCCGGCGCCATGTATCCGCGGGTCCCCATGGCAAGCCCGTCGGCCTCGGTTCGGGTGCAGCGTGCCAGTCCGAAGTCGCCGATCTTTGGTTCGCATTTGCGGGTGAGAAGAATGTTGGCGGGCCTGATGTCGCGGTGGATGATCCCGTTCTGGTGGGCATGGGCTAGACCCCGGCAGAGGGCGATGACGATTTCGACCGCCTGTTTGGAATCGATCGCTATCCCGTGGGCGGACTGGTGCAGCGAATTTCCAGGAACATACTCCATGACGATGTAGAGGAGCCCGTCTTGATCACCGAAGTCGTAAACTTTGATCAAATTCGGATGGGTGAGCCGCGCCATCGCTTTCGCTTCGGCCTCGAAGGAACTCCGGAAAAGCGGATCGTCTCCCGGTTCACGTGCGAGGATCTTAATCGCCACATCCCGGTCCAGCGAACGCTGTCGGGCTTTGTAGACCGCTCCCATGCCATCCTGGGCAATCAAGCGATCAAACTCGAAGGCGGGCAACAGCTCGGTAAGCGAACTGACATCTTCGATTTTAAAGGGATTTGGTGACATGTCCTTTTGGGTGGTGTTTGATCAGCAATGCTTAACTTCCAATAAGCCTTAGAATCTTGGTTCTAAGGGATAAGACCTCTTCAAGCCATTACGTGATCGCGTAAATCGGCAAGATGATCCGCCCTGGGCGGGTGCCGCGACATTGATTCGCCGGGCACCGGCTTACTTGGTGAGGATGGTTCGTGAAAACAGATCCGCTCAGGTCCCCCGCAGGTCGGATCGGCCTTTTACCGACCGGCATGGGATTCAAACTCTTTACAGCGAGGCCCCCCAACCGTTTGAATCCTCCTCAGTTCCCATCCACTTGCCACCATGTCACTGACCATCAAACCGAAATCCGAATGCGCCTTCGATCAAATCTCGCTGGGCGAAGTCATGCTCCGCCTCGATCCCGGCGAGGGCCGCATCCGCACCGCCCGCCAGTTCGCCGTCTGGGAAGGCGGCGGCGAATATAACACCTCCCGCGGCTTGCGGAAATGCTTCGGCTACAAGACGGCGGTCGTCACCGCGTTCGTCGATAACGAGGTCGGCCATCTCGTCGAGGACTTCATCATGCAGGGCGGCGTGGCCACGGATTTTATCCAGTGGCGCGAGGACGATGGCATCGGCCGGAATGTCAGAAATGGCCTGAATTTCACCGAGCGCGGCTTCGGCGTGCGCGGCGCAGTGGGAAATCCCGACCGCGGCAACACCGCGGCCTCGCAACTTAAGCCGGGCGACATCGACTGGGACCACATTTTTGGAAAACTCGGCGTGCGCTGGTTCCACACCGGCGGCATCTACGCCGCACTATCAGAAACCACCGCGCAACTCACCGTCGAGGCCGTGAAAGCCGCTAACAAATACGGCACCGTCGTCTCCTACGACCTGAACTACCGCCCGTCGCTCTGGAAAACCATCGGTGGCCTGGCAAAGGCGCAAGAAGTGAACCGCGAGATCGCGAAATATGTCGATGTGATGATCGGCAACGAAGAAGACTTCACCGCCTCGCTCGGCTTCGAAGTCGAAGGGGTGGACCACAACATTTCCGCCATCGAGTTGGATGCCTTCAAGGCGATGATCGAAACCGCCGTCAAAACATTCCCTAACTTCAAGGTCGCCGCCACCACCCTGCGCGGCGTGAAAACCGCTACCATCAACGACTGGTCCGCCATCCTCTGGCACGAAGGGAAATTCCACGAATCCCGCAAATACCCCGACCTCGAAATCCTCGACCGCGTCGGTGGTGGTGACTCGTTCGCATCCGGCGTGCAGTTCGGTTTTCTCGAATTCAACGACGCGCAAAAGGCCGTGGAATACGGGGCCGCCCACGGCGCACTCGCCTCCACCACGCCCGGCGACACGTCGATGGCCACCCGCAAGGAGGTCGAAAAACAAATCGGCGGCGGCGGTGCGCGGGTCGTGCGTTAGAACTACGAGGTTTGCAGTTTCTCACGGCTCTCGCTTCAACCCTCGCGCCTTGATCCTCGAAGCGAGAGTGATGAGTTTCATGCCGAGCACCATGAAGGTAAATGCCCCTGTTTGGTGAATAAACGATTCTAACTCCAATCCCATGAACACCGACCTAACACAACGCCCACCCCGCAGTCCCCGCGTCCGCCTCGGCGGCTACGTCATCCTGCCGCGTATTCTCGACAAGTGCCGCGCCGAATTGGCCGGGAAGAACGGAGAATTTCACTACGACTGCCCGCTCGACCAACGGTTCTTCAACTTCACCGGCATCGACGCTGGAGCGCTGAAAGCCGAGGTCGCCAAAGGACTTGGCGATGGTGCGCTCCTCACCTGGATCGTTGCGAACGCGACTAACAAGCCTGCCGAGCACGAGATTGCCCAATGGAGTGCCTATCGTGAAACCGCTGTGCCCAGCGACAACGAAACCCGTGAATACTTCAGCGAACAGGTCGCAGGTGCCGGCGGCGGCGAACGCGAGGACATTGCCACTTGGTTCGACTACCTCGATCTCGATGACTACGCCAGCTACGGCGGAAAAGTCTGAGCTGGCCAATTCAGGAGACGTTCCACTTACAATCCGCTGGCGGCGCTCTCCGATAGAGCATCGACCAGCGCTCGGGTAGAGGCAGGCACCTTACCTCGTTGCCACAGGACGATAAAATCCCAGCGTGCTTTCGAATCAGAGACAGGCACAAAGCAAACACCAGGATGAGAATAGCTGCTGAAGTAATCGGGCATCAGGGTCACTGCGGATTCGGAGACGACGAGCGAGAGCACATTCGTGATGCCATCGGTGATGGCGGTAAAACGTGTCTTAAAGCCCGCAGCTCGGCAGAGTGAGGTGATCCAGCGATTTCTCCCTGGCATCTGGTCCTCATCGATGCCGATGAAATCCCTACCTTTGAGCTCTTCGATCGAGACGCTCTTGCGTTTCGATAGAGCATCAGAAGCGGAGAGTGCCACGCAAACCCCGTGCGAGCGGAGTTTTTTGCTATAGAAATCCCCCGCTGCCACGATGCCTTCCTGCCCGGTGAGTGCGATGTCGATTTCCCCGGCACGCAGCGCTTCGATTTGCTCCTTGGGCGACATGTCGTGGAGCTTCAGCTTTAAATCAGGATGAGATTCTCGCAGCCG
>JBBQDJ010000083.1:0-10943 GCA_038319595.1 Verrucomicrobiales bacterium | reverse complement strand
AAACAAAACCGGCTTCGATCTGATCGGCATTTTCACCGGCTCGGAAGGAATGTTAGGCATCATTACCGAAGCCACGCTGCGGCTCATCCCGAAGCCGGCCAGCCGCGCGATGCTCGCAGCAATCTTCCCGGAATTCGAATTGGCCGCTGCCGCCGTGCAGGCCATCCTCAATGCCGGGCACCTGCCTTCCGCCCTCGAAATCACCGACACCTTCACGCTCGCCGCCGCGAGGAAAAAACTCGGCGCCGAAACGTTTCCACCCGGCAACGCCCATCTCATCGTCGAAGTGGACGGCCGCCCCGCTGCCACGTTTGCCGAAATCGAGGAACTCAAGCATCTTCTAACTGAGCTTGGAGCTACCTTCATCGAATGCGCTCCGGACGAAGCTGCCTGTGAGCGCATCTGGAAACTCCGCCGTGAGTTTTCATTTTCCCTGCGTGACACCGGCCTTACCAAACTCAACGAGGACATCGTCGTTCCCCGCTCCAAGCTGGTCGAGTTGGTCACCTTCGCCCGCCAGTTAGAGAAAGACACCGGCATCCCCATCGCCTGCTTTGGCCATGCCGGCGACGGCAACATCCACACCAACCTCATGGTCCGCAACTACGAGGACCCGCAAATCCGAGCCCACGCCGATGCCGCGCTCGATCTCCTCTTCAATTGGATCCTTGCTAACAACGGCGCGATCACCGGCGAGCACGGCGTCGGCCTCGCCAAGAAACCGTGGATCCGCCGGGCGCTTGGCGAAGTCTCTTTCGCCACCCACCGCACCATCAAAGACGCCCTCGATCCCAACGGTATCCTCAATCCTGGGAAGTTTCTGTAAAATAGGGTCGGGACCGCTGTTAGCATCCATACCGATATCTTCGTTTTGATCCACCACCCTGAGTGGATGAAGGACTATTTCCAGTAGGCCTCGCCAACCCGCTCAAGAAAATCTTTCCCCGTAGTGCTGGAACCCGTCCAAACCCGCTCGGCCATGATGGGCACGCGTTCGCCGGGTCGCCCGTATTCAGGAAATCCCGGACCATCGCCGAAGAGCAACCCGTCTTCCGCCTTCTGCTCAATCTCCCATGAGCAAATTTGACCACCGCTGCCAAGCCCCATCCCTAATACGAACTTGACCCGCTAAATTGTCCGCTTTAGACCACCTTGTCGATTGCACCTTGAACAATTGCTTCTGACCCTTTTTCCAGCACGACTATGGCCGAACTACCGCGAAGCGGAATCATGAATTTTACTGCGAAATCTCCTACTCCGAAGTCGCTTTTCTCGTCGACCGGGCAGATCCTCGCTCGACTTGCCATCCTATTGGCACTTGCCGACCAACTCCCAGCGGCACCGGTCAGGGTCCTGCCGATGGGCGACTCCATCACCGCAGGTTACACGGACAACCCTAACTGGAACGTAGCCTTCGAGTTTGGTTATCGCACGGCGCTCCACACCATGCTGAAAAACGCGGGCTACGATTTTCAGTTCGTGGGAGCCTCACCCGAGCCCTTCAATGGCACCTTTGGAGATCCCACCAAGGGCGGAACCGTCTATCCGACGCTGGAATTACGCGACCCAGGCATCAACCAGAATTTTCACCGGGGCTACGGCGGCTTAAGCATCACGACGCTGAACACGAACGTCGCCGCTTATCTCGCTGCGGATAATCCTGACGTCATCCTGTTGATGATCGGGATCAATGGCATCAGCACAAACAGCCCCTCCCAACTCAGTACTTTGGTGAGCTCCATCTTCACCGCAAAACCTTCCGTTCGCCTCATCGTCGCTCAGATCATCCCCAAAGCCACCTACGACGCAAACGTCGTCGCTTACAATACCTACATCCGGCAGACGCTGATTCCGAACTACCTCGCGCAGGGCCGTGCCATTTCGACGGTGGATCAATACGCAAACTTCTTAATAACTCCTGGCGTTAACACCTCGATCGATACCAGCAAGTTTTCCAACGGGATTAACCACCCGACCAATGCCGCCTATCAGTTAATTGCGGCGACTTGGCTGCCCGCAGTCACCTCCATCGCTTTGAGCGCCAGCAGTGTCTCCGCCGACACGACCGCCGGACAAGGAATCGCCACGCTAAGTCGGCTCGCGCCCGATCCGATAGAGACTTTCAGCTTCAGCCTAGTCGCAGGACCGGGAGATACCGACAACGCGCATTTTCGGATCCAAGGTGGTCAACTCATGGCGGGAACCTATCACTTCGAACTCGATCCCCCGGGAAAAACCTATTCGATCCGCGTCCAGGCCACCGGCAATACCAGCGCCACGTCGCTCACGCAGTCCCTCCTGCTCACCCTCGTTCCCGGTTTGCCGAAAGGACCCGCACCGGTGTTAGCCACCGTGAGCAGCACCGTCCAGTCAGCCTATGCAGGTGATGTCAAGAATACCGATTTGCTGCAGGGCCTTACTGGCGTCCATTTGAACTATATCCCGTTTTCGAGCGTAGCGTCCGGTCCGCGAATTAATGATGGTCTTCATGGAGCGGATACCGTGAACACCGGGATTGCGTGGGCAGCGGATGGTAACATTGCCAGCAGCACCTTCAATCTCGGGGTTGGAGATGGCGCGGGCTACGACGTGACGACCATCACTTCCATCGCGGCATGGAGCGGCGCGGGCTTCATGAACCAGAAATACAAAATAAGTGCCCGTTATTCCGGTGCATCCGTTTTCACCCCATGCCCGGAGTGCACGGTAAATTTTCAGCCGTTTTCCAGTTCACTCACCGAAGCAGGGGCCACCAAAGTCGTCATCACCCGCCCTGGTGGGTTGCTACTTACCGGCATCGAGGAAATCCGCTTCACCCAGCTGGACACGGTGAGTTCGAACAACGGCGGAGTCACTTTGCGCGAGATCGATGTGGAAGGCGCCCGCTCAGCGGTCCCCTTGGCCCGCATTCTCGAGGTCGATCCCACGGGCATCGCCAGTGGCGTTGTGGTGGTAAACTGGCAATCCCGTCCGAATTTCAACTATCGAATCGAGTCTTCCGGGAACCTGAGTGCCTGGAATCTTCTGTCAGCCTCCTTTCCAAGCGCCGGCTACTCGACGCGTTTTGTCGATTCGACTGTTCCTCCGAATGCACCCAAGCAATTCTATCGAATTCGGCCGAATCCTTGAGGGCATACGGCCCGTGGCAAAAGCTACTGGCAAGTGTTAACACCCCCGCAGGGCCAGCCATACGACGGCGACCACCGCACCGGAGAAATCATCAATTGAAACACTGTCCACAACGAAAATCCGCGCCACGGCCCGGTTTGAATGGAAACGATCGCCTAGACGGCAAGAGCCCTCAGCCAGCCGTGGCTTCACTGCGGGGACGCGGCATCGGGCTTGATCGAATATCAGATGGGTTTTTCCGCAAGTGACACTTAAAGATTTGTATTTGCCACTCTCAGCCGGGAAGGTTGAGCCGTGAGCGTTTCAACCCGTCTTGATGCATCGGTGATTGTCGTTGTGGGAGGCACGACCGGTCTGGGTTTATCCGCCGCGACGGCGTTCGTGCGTGAGGGTGCCCGCGTCGTGCTTGTGGGCAGAAACGCGGAGAGCGGCCGCGAGGCAGTGGAATCACTCGGAGAGTCAGCCCGACTCGTGACCGGCGATGCGGTGGACCCAGCGACCGTGCAAACCGCGGTGGATTTGGCCATCGAGGATTTCGGAAAACTCGATGGTCTCTATCACGTGGCCGGCGGCAGTGGCCGCAAATGGGGCGATGGCCCGCTGCACGAACTCACCGATGAAGGCTGGCACCACACACTGGATCTCAATCTCACCTCGCTCATGAATTCCAACCGCGCCGCCGTGCGCCGTTTCATCGAGCAAGGAACCGGCGGAAGCATCCTGAACATGGGCTCGGTGCTCGGCTTCTCGCCTTCTCCGCGCCATTTCTCCACTCATGCTTATGCAGCGGCCAAGGCGGCGGTGGTCGGCTTCACGCAATCCTGCGCGGCCTATTACGCGGCGCAAAATATCCGTTTCAACGTGTTGGCTCCCGCGCTGGTGGAAACACCGATGGCCCGGCGCGCAGCGGGCGACGAGGAAATCCTGAATTTCATCAGCAAGAAGCAACCACTGGATGGCGGGCGCATCGGACGCAGCTCGGATCTGGATGAAGCCGCGATTTATTTCCTCAGCAAGGGTTCCAGTTTTGTCACTGGTCAGGTGCTCGCAGTCGATGGCGGTTGGTGTGTCTCGGAAGGAGGGTCCGCATGATTGCGCGGGACAGCACCATCGTCGGGATCGACCTCGGCGGCACGCGCATCAAGGCCGTGCTCCGCAATGCTGACGAAGGAGTGGAGCGGGATCGAAAAATTGTCGATACCGGTGACGGTACCGAGGAAAAAGGCGCACCGATTTGGGCCAGGCTCATCCGCGATCTGATAGAAGATTGGGAGCGAGAACATCAAGTCCAGGTGGAACGCGTCGGAATCGCCTGTCCTGGTCTCGCGGATCGCGATGGCAGCAAAATACTCCACATGCCTGGCCGGATGAACGGTCTGGAAGGATTTGATTTTCCCAAATATCTCAATCGTCCGTGCCGGGTGATAAACGATGCCCAGGCCGCGCTGTTAGGCGAACTCCGGGAAGGTGCCGCGCAAGGCCACCGCGATGTGTTGATGCTCACGCTCGGCACCGGTGTCGGCGGCGCGATCCTGAGCGATGGGCAACTTCTCCGCGGGCACCTCGGACGAGCGGGCCATTGCGGGCACCTTTGTCTGGATCCTAACGGCTCACCCGGCATCACCGGCCTTCCCGGCACGCTCGAAGACGCCATCGGCAACCACAGCGTTCACGCCCGCAGCGGCGGGCAATTCACTTCTACCCGGGACCTGGTCGAGGCCGTACAGGCGGGAGATGCCGATGCAATCGCTTGCTGGGAGAAATCCCTGTTAGCACTGGCCTGTGGAATTTCATCACTGGTCAACATCATCGATCCAGAAGTGGTGTTGATCGGTGGCGGCATCGCCCAAGTCGGGGACCTGTTGTTCACCCCGCTGCAAACCATGTTAGACCGCGTCGAGTGGCGACCGGGAACCTCCGGGGTGACGCTGCTTCACGCAACCCTCGGCGAATGGGCCGGAGCCATCGGCGCCCTGCCAGAAACCCGCAGTATCAGAAACGACTCATGAATTTCCCAGCACACTACATGCGAGTTGCCGAAGAGGAAAGGCACCACGAATCTAACGAATCTGACGAATGGGAAAAAGAAAGAACCGCAGAATTAAAGAGTTCCCGGCTCCCCTACCCTAGCTCCAATCATTTCTTCGGATTCGTTCGATTCGTCAGATTCGTGGTGCCTTCAACTCTTTCCGTGCTTCTTTCACCTCCAACCAACACGAATCCATCATGAGCACGGGCAAGCGCTGGAGAATCGCTGGGATCAACTTCGACCACATGCACATGGGCGATTTGCTCCGGCAGGTGCATGAGCATCCGGATGCGGAAATCGTCGGAGTCTGCAATGCGAATCCCGCGCGGATGCAAGAGGCCTGTTCAAATTTCGATATCTCATCGGAACTGCAATTCACCGAGGTCGAACATTGTCTTGAAGCCTGCAAACCAGACCTGGTGATTCTATGTCCCGCCACCGCAGAGCATGCGGAGTATGTCGAGCGCGTGGCTCCCTATGGCGTGCACATCCTCGTTGAGAAACCTTTCGCCGCGTCCCTCGCCGAGGCCGACCGCATGGTCGCGGCCATGCCCGGGGACCGCGAGTTGATCATCAATTGGCCACTGCGCTGGTATCCATCCCACATTCGCGCCAAGGCCCTGATTGACGAGGGATGCATCGGCCGCGTCCTCCAAGTGCATTATTACGATGGCAACCGAGGCCCGCTCCGTCATGGCGCGGACAAGATTGAAAAAGAATCCGGGACGAAAGCGGAAAGCTGGTTCTATCAGAAGTCTCGCGGCGGCGGCTCGCTGCTAGACTATTTGGGCTATGGGACCACGCTGGCCACCTGGTTTCTCGATGGTGCCGAACCGCTGGAAGTCACCGCCGTCGTCGATGAACCGGAAGGACTCGAAGTGGATGAACACAGCATCACAGTGGCGCGCTATGCCACCGGGCTTTCAAAATTCGAAACCCGCTGGGGCACCTTCACCGACCCATGGATTCTCCAACCCCAGCCGAAATGCGGTTTCGTGATCGTTGGCGAAAGCGGAACGATCAGCAGTTATGATTTTGAGTCCACCGTGCGTGTTCAGACACTCGACTGCCCGGAAGGCAAGGAAGTTTCCGCGCCCATTCCGCCGCCCACTCATCGCGGCCCGATCGCCTACACAGTGCACTGCCTTGAAAACGGATTGCCCATCGATGGTCCGCTGTCACCCACCATGTGCCGGATCGGCCAAAAGCTTGTCGATGCCGCGGTGATGAGTGCCCGCGAAAAGCGCAGCGTCGCATGGAATGAAGTAGAACCCAAGTCATGAGCGCGGACACCAATTACGCTTTGGATTCGAGCGATGTCGTGCGGGAAATCCCCGCGCCGGAGCTAATCTATCAACCGCAATTCCCGGCGGGCGGAGAGCACAAGATCGGCCTGATCGGCTGCGGCGGAATCACCAGCCAGCATCTCACCGCCTATCGCAACGCCGGGCTGAATGTCATCGCGCTCTGCGACCAGATTCCTGAAAATGCGGAAGCGAGAAAGCAGGAGTTTTTCCCAAATGCGCATGTCTATACCGACCCTGCGGAACTGGTGGAAAACCCAGACATCAGCGTGGTCGATCTCGCTCTGCATCCGGGACCACGCGCCGCATGGATGGAAGCTGCGCTGCGTGCGGGCAAGCATGTGCTCAGTCAGAAGCCCTTCGTGCTCGACCTCGACAAGGGGCAAGAACTGGTATTTCTAGCAGAAAATCAGAATCGCCTTCTCGCCGTGAATCAAAATGGCCGCTGGGCGCCTTACGTCCGCTATGCCCAGCTCGCCATTGACAGTGGATTGATCGGTGAGGTCCAGTCTGTTTCGGTAAATGTGTGCTGGGACCATGGCTGGGTGGCAGGCACGCCATTCGACCGGATCCATCACCTTCTGCTATATGATTTCGCCGTGCATTGGGTGGACATGGCCTGCTGCTTCATGGGCCGGCCGGCGCGCACCGCCCATGCCATGCTTGCAAAGGCCCCCGGCCAAAAAGTCACGCCGCCCTTGATCGGTTCCGCGCAACTCGCCTTCGATGCGGGGCTCGCCACGCTTCATTTTGATGGCTGCACTAAATCCGGCGCGTTCGAGTCGATTCAAATCATCGGCACCAAAGGACGTATCAGCGCCACCGGCAAGCCACTGGAAGCGCATCACCTCGAACTCATCACCGAAGATGGCATCGCCTCCCCTCACCTGGAAGGCCACTGGATGCCCGACGGCTTCGGCGGCACCATGGGCGAACTGCTCTGCGCCATCGATGAAGATCGCCAACCCTATCACTCCGCCGCCCACAACCTGCGCTCACTCGAAGCCGTGTTCGCGCTGATCGCCTCCGCCGATGAAGGACGCACCGTCCGCGTCGGCGAAGCACGTAGCGTCGGAGCCAACTGCCAGATCCAACCATGACTCCATCCCAAGATTATCTCGAAAAATGCCGCGCGCTGATCGATCGCGTCGCCGCCCAGCAGGAAGCCATCGCAACCGCCGCCGATTGGTTTTCAAAAACGATTCTAGCAGGCCGCATGGTCCATGTCTTTGGCTCGGGCCACAGCCGGATGATGACCGAGGAGATGTGGCCGCGTTACGGCTCGTTCCCCGGCTTCAATCCCATCGTCGAGCTATCGCTGAGCTTTCACAATCTCGTCGTGGGCTGCAACGGCCAGCGCCAAGCGATGTTTCTTGAAAACGTCAGCGGTCTAGCATCGCGCATCCTGCGGAACTTCGACCTAACCGATGAAGACAGCGCGCTGGTCGTCTCGTCCAGCGGTTGCAACATCGTGCCCATTGAAATGGCCGAGAACTTTCAAAAACGCGGGGTCAAGGTCGTGGCGCTCATCAGCAAGGATCACGCCGGCCCAAGCACCAGCAAGGATCCCCGCGGCGTGAAACTCTCCGACTTCGCCGACCTCGTGCTCGATACCGGCGCACCGCTTGGCGATGCCATGGTGACCATTGAGGGCCTTGCTACGCCCGTCGCTCCCGGCTCCACCGTTGGCGGCTGCCTAGTGGTCAACTCGATCAAGGCCGAAGTGGCCGAACGGCTCACCCGCGCCGGATCGCCGCCCACCGTGCTCACCGCCTCGGTGGTGGCAGGCCCCGCCGAAGCGGAACGCCTTTTCGAAGCTGCTTACGACGAACACTCGCGCCGCCTCGCCGGATACTATTCCCAACTCGGACTCTGATTCAAAACCACCCATAATCTAACACTATCATGGACACCAACCCACTACGCACTTCAGTCATCGGCAGCTATCCATTCCCCGGCTGGCTGGAACTCGCCTCGCAAGATCTTTCCCGCTTTGGCAAAGACGACCTCGCCGAAGTCCAGAACGACGCCGTCATCACCGCGCTTCACGACCAACTCGCCGCCGGTCTGGACGTCGTCACCGACGGCGAACAAACCCGCCTCGATTTCAACCTGTCCTTCTACGGCTACATCAACGGCATCGAGCTTGAATCCGCCTCCCCTCGCCTTTTTGGCCCGCCCGCGCACGACCAACGCGGCAAGCACGCGGTCACCGGCGAGTTGTGCGCGCCCCGAGGACTCGGCGTGGTCGAGGAGTATCAACGCCTGGTGCGGATCTATCAGGCAACCAGTCACGGAGCTCCCGTCACCCTGAAGGCCAGCGTGCCCGGACCCTACACGATGACCGGTCGCCTGCTGCCTAACAAACAATATGCCGATCGTTGGGCGCTCACCGAGGCGTTGCTGCCTATCGTCCGCAAGGAACTGGAAGATCTCGTGGCTGCCGGTTGCACGGAGATCAGCGTGGATGAGCCATCGATGAGTTGCTATGCCTACAAGGAAGACACCGCGCGCTTTGTCGATATCTTCAATCGCACCGTGGAATCAGTCGCGGGCAAGGCCCGTGTTTGCACCCACCTCTGCTTCGGAAATTTCAAAGCCCGTGCCGTCGGCCCGCGCCACATCGCGCCGATGTTTCCCGCGTTTCTGGATTTCAAGTGCGACGAGATGCACGTCGAGATGGCCAGCCGTGAGTTTGCCGAGATCGAGTTGATCAGCGAGATCGCGAAACGCATGGATGTCGCGGTTGGAATTGTGGATGTGAAAAGTTATTACATTGAGACGGCTGAAAACATCGCAGACCGCGTGCGCCTCTGCCTCAAGCACGCCCCTGCCGAGCGCCTCGTATTCGCACCGGACTGCGGCCTGAGCCAGACCGCCCGCTGGGCCGCCAAGCGCAAACTCGTGAACATGGTCGCGGGTGTGCAACTGGTGAAAAAGGAACTCGTGTCCCGTCAGCGTCAATGTGACGGATAGTCGTGCGGACGTGGTTGCTGCGTCTCGCAGCAACGAGGAATTTCGTTGCCCCGAGACGGGGCAACCACGTTCAGCACTCCATCCGCCAATATTAATTTTACATGGAACTCGGCATCTAGGACTCACATGAAATCCGCTTTTCAAAAGGACGACGCTCTCCTCGCTGACATCGCCTGGACCCGGCAGTCGGGTGAAACCAAGTTGTGGTGGCTTGGGCAGAGCGGATTCCTCTTCGTTTCACCGGCCGGCACCGTCTTGTTTGACCCCTATCTATCAGAATCGCTGACGCTCAAATACGCGTCCACCGACAAGCCGCACACCCGCATCACCGAGCAGGTCATCGATCCGGCGCGGCTCACTGGCATCGACGTCATCACCACCTCGCACAATCACACCGATCACTTGGATGCGGAAACTTTGCTGCCTCTCTTCAAAACAAACCCGAATGCCAAGCTGGTCTCACCACGCGCCAACCGGGAGTTCATTCTCGACCGCCTCGGCGATGTCGCCGATCGCCTTGTCGGGATCGATGCCGGGGAAAGCGTGACCGTGGCCGGAGTGGAGTTTCATGGCATCGCGGCCGCCCACAACACCGTCGAGCGCGATGACTCTGGAAGTTGCAAGTACCTCGGTTTCGTCGCCCGGCTCGGCGGCATCACCCTCTACCACAGCGGCGACACCTTGTGGCACGACGGACTGGCAGAAGCCCTGAAACCCTTCGCTCCCGATGTCGCCATGGTTCCCATCAACGGCAATTTTCCGGAGCGCCGCGTCTCCGGCAACCTCGATGGCAAGGAGGCCGCCGCCCTCGCGCATGAAATCGGTGCCGGACTGGCCGTGCCGCATCACTTCGATATGTTCGAATTCAACACCGCATCTCCATGCGAGTTCGAAGCCGAATGCACACGCCTGTCCCAATCCTTCCTCACCTTGCGAAATGGCGAAGGGGTGACGCTGTCAGGTTCGCACAGGGAATGTTCGTCGAGACTTCATCTTCGTCATGCGATCTCCCATTTGTAGGGGGCACGCGAAATCTTCTCATTTCCGCCATCCACGACGTGGACCACGTCCTCGATCCGCACCCCGCCCAAGCCGCGGTAGTAGAGTCCCGGCTCGACAGTCACCACCATGCCTTTTCGAAACTTGAAACTCGCACCGGAACGAATGATCGGATCTTCATGAATCTCGAGCCCCACCCCATGCCCGAGAGCATGAAAAAAGCCTTTCTGCTCAGATTTGTTCTTTTTGGTTTCGTAGCCCTCCTTGGCAAAAAGTTGTTCAACGGCCTCATGCACCTTTCCGCCCACCACCCCCGGCTTGATCATGCCGATGGCGAGTTGATGGGCACGCTTGACGGTGCGCACCAGCCGCCGCTGCGCGTCGCTGGCCCGGCCCTTAAGATAGGTCCGTGTCATGTCGCCCCAGTATCCGTCTCCGATCCGCTGGGGGAAGATGTCCACCACAATTAGCTCGCCCGCACGGATCGGCCCGTGACCGACACAGTG
>JBBQDJ010000082.1:0-10963 GCA_038319595.1 Verrucomicrobiales bacterium | reverse complement strand
AGACGCAGGGGCTGTTCCTCCACCCGTTTGAATCCGTATTTCTCGTAAAAACTCACTACCTCTTCATCCGCCGCATCGACCACCAATCCGATTCCGCCCGTTCCGCGCATCGAAGCTGCGGAAATTTCCCGTGCTGCGGCGAGAAGAAGCCGTGCGATTCCTTTGCCCTGCCAGCTCTCTGCGACGGCTAGACGGCCTAGTAAAACGAGTGGGACCGGCATCGGCGGCATTCCTTTTTGAGCGCCCGGCCAATTCGCGGATTTCGCAAGCGTGCTGGTCAACGTGAAATACCCTAACACCGGTTTAGGTTTGGTGGCACCGCGCTCCACGTGCACGCGGGTGATGCTCACTCCTTTGGCAAGATGGCCACGAGCGGTTTCCCTGAGATACCGATCCAAGGAATCCCTCCCGCAACGGAAACCCTTGCGATCATGCACCTCGGTTAGCAACTCAAGATCGGATGCGGACATGAGCGGTAAGATCCTTGGCGGCTTTTTTCGCGGCGGCATTGATTCTGGGAGGCTTGGCCAACAGACGCTGAATTTTTTCAGACGCCTCCAAGCTGACGTTCCAAACGCGCTCCTCTTCGATGACCCGCTCGGCCTCCCGGGTCACGACTTCCAGCACGAACGCGGCCACCGATTGCCCACGGATCGCAGATGCTTCTTTCAGACGATTTGCTGCCGCTTCCGGAAAACGTGGGTTCACCCGCACGATTTTCCTGCCGGAAGATTTGGGATGCGGTTTCAACGATTGCGTTTTCATGGGAAAACCATGCCCGAAAGACTCCGGGGCTTCAACGTCAAAGTGACACCGTTTTGGCACCGCGTGCGTGAACCTGTGGTTGAACTTGGCGCATGGGTGCTGTCACGAAAAATAGCGATTCACATTCCGATTACTTCGGTAAGGTGGGTTTGGAGTCGGTTTAAGAATTCCGCAAAGGGACGCTTCGCTCTGGATGGCTCACGGTTGATTCGACGATACTTCCGACAACTAGAAACAATCCCAAGGCACCGATGATAAACGGCCAGATGCCCGTTGGGATGAACATGAACCAGCAGGTATCCTGATTTCCGGGATAAGTCGTTTTTGAACTTGGTTTGCGCTCTTCCCGCTGGGGCTTCTGGGAAAATACCGTGTAGGGATTGGTAAGCTGGATAACTGCCTGGCGAGGTCCCTGTTTCAGATGCCGGTTTAGCATAAAAAGGACAACAGCCGAGAAAAGCAAAGACGTTCCGGGTACCCACATCTGAGGGCTGGTTTGCGGTGCAGGAAAAAACGTGCTCTCCAAGATCACGCTCGCGAAAATCGGCAGCACTACAACCACCGGTACGAGTATTCCAGCGCCTTTGGAGACAAGTCCAATGATCATAACCCAATGCCAAACGATATTGTTAGCGATGGGAAGAGAATTCCCGAATCCGCCGGGCTTTTTGATCCCACTCGAATGGGGAATTGCCTTCCATGCTTGTCACTTGTTCGAGCGACTCGCGGGTGAGGTTGAATCCATAGCGATTCGCCCGTGTCAGCAGGTTGTTCACATCGGCCCATCCTTCGGAATCCAGCGTGAGATGGATGGCTCCCGGATCATCGCGGAGGACGAGGGTGAGGAATCTGGAGTCACGCTCGCGGGCAGGGATGGAGACGTTGGTCGCCATTGCCGCAATGGGTGGAGCTTGATAGCCGACCCAACTTGGATCGGGGTCCACGTAATCCGCTTTCTTCCATTTAGGCAGGTCACAGTGGAGACAGCTTTCTTGCCATGGGATCCAAGGGCTCCAACTACTGTCGAAGAAGAAGGCCTTCCGGCATCTGGGGCATTTGAAAAATCGCTGCGCTAACAAACTGACAAAGAGAGGCACTGATACCGCAGTCAACCAAACCTCGTTTATTGGCAGTCCAATCAATATGATGAACGCTGGCAACGAGATCCACATCAAGATCTGCCATCGGCGATATTGAATCCATGGCGAACCTTGGGGGAGATTCATCGTTCTATAGAAGTTGAAGGTTCGTCGCCGGTTTCACTACCGCCGCCTTACCGGATCTTTCCTAGCAGAAGCGATCTCCACAATCAACCGATGCAGAATAAGCCGATGGTCGAGGCCGGTGGTGACCAACGCTTGGTCGGCTTTGAGGGTGGCCTCCATGACTTGTTGGAGGCCGGTGAGCTCGAAGTTTTTCGCGTTGTCGGCGGCGAGAAAGATGGGGAAGACGTTGACGCCGGAGCCGTCTTTTTTCTGCGGCAGCCAGGCGCGGTCGGAATCGGGGAGGCGGTTGAGGCCGCCGGAGAAGGCGCTGTAATTGCCGGTCGGGACTTTGAATTTCTCGATGATCAGCTTGGCCATGAAGAGGTTTCTAACCACTCCGATGATGGAGGCGCGCATGATGCCGATGGCGGATTCATCGGCCTCTAACTGTTGGTCGATGAGCTGGATGGCGCGGGCGGCATTTCCTAACTGAATGGCCTTGCCGATTTCAAAAACCACGGCGGCGCGGCTGAGTGGGACGAGCACGCGGACGTCTTCCTCGGTGACTTCGCGGCGTTCGGTGCCGAGGTAGAGGTCGAGTTTTTCCAGCTCGTTGCCGATCTGTTGGGACTGCTCGCCGGCGAGCATGACGAAGAGCTCCATGGCGTCGCGATGGAAACTGAGACCGAGTTCGCGGGCGCGCTTGGTGACGAGCGAGGCGACTTGGTCCTGCCAGTCGTCGCGGCTGGTATCGATTCGGTCGTGAACTTGAACGTCAGCGGCCTTTTCGATGAATTTCCAGAAGGCGCGGCGCTTGTCGATGCCCTGCGCGGTCATCAGGAATTTCACACCATCCGGGATGCCGCGTTCGAGGGTGGCCTTGAGGCTTTCGACGCCGGCTTCGGTGCGTTGGGAGCGGCCAGTGACGTTGTCTGATAGAAAATTCGCGTTGCGCAGCCAGACCACCTTGTCGCCGCCGAACATCGGGAGGGTGAGCAGGGCTTGCACGGTGCTGGAGCAGATTTCGAAGGCGGACTCCGAGTTGTCGGCGATGCCGTCGATGGTCTCGTGCGTGAATCCATCGTCCACGCCGCCGGTGAGCTGGTTGTAGAGCATCAAGGCCTTTTCGCGGACGAGGCCTTCATCACTGCCGACGACCGCGAAGAAATTTCCGGATTTCTGAGGAGAGGTTTTCGGTTTCGCGGCCACGGGGATTTTCTAAAGGGATGATTGAGGCGGCGCAAGGAATGTGTCCCGACTGTCTCAGTCGGGTGGAGAATCCGGCTGAGACAGCCGGGATACGTTTTCCGTTTTGTTCCGTTCGCGGGCTTCGCGAAAGAAAGTCTGGAGCAGGAAAAGGCATTCCTCGCCAAGGACGCCTTGGGTGACATCGCAGCGGTGATTGAAGGGCGGACTGGCTTCAAGGATGTTGATCCAGCCGCCGACGCCACCGACTTTCGGGTCCGGGCAGCCGAAAACGACGCGATCCGGACGACAAAGGATAATGGCACCGGCGCACATGACGCAGGGCTCCTTAGTGACGTAGAGGGTGCATTTCTCCAAGCGCCGGTCGCCGATGGCTTCCTCAGCCGCAGTCAGAGCGAGCATTTCCGCGTGGGCGGTGCCGTCCTTGAGGAGTTCGACCTGGTTCCAAGCGCGGGAAATGATTTTCCCCTCCTTGACGACGACAGCGCCGATGGGGACCTCGCCAGCGGCAAAGGCCTTGCGGGCTTCACGCAGCGCCTGGCCCATGAAATAAATGTCGCTGTGCAAATCAATGGTCGGTGATTCCTCTTCCACGCCGGAGGGGTAGCGGATGGGGTGGCGGGATGCACGCGGAATGTCTAGATGGCGGCGGGATCGAAGTCCGCGGCGAATGGGTTTTTAATCTGAAGTCCATCGATCCGCAGGCCGTCCTGCAGGTCTTCAGACAGCAGCACCGCGCAGCCGCAATGAATGGCGGATGCTACGATGAGGCTGTCCCGCCAGGAAAGTCCGAAGCGGTCTTCGATTTCCCAGGCCTTCGTTAGATTCGCGGTGGCGGTGGCTGGTGGTCGCCATGCGAACAAGGCCTCGATGTCCTCGCGGGCTTCAGCTTTGGGAATCCCGGGTTTCAATTTGCGGGTGACCGTCGTGTAATATTCCTGAAGCACTTGCTGGCTGATCCGACCTTGACGAGATTTCCAGAGGGCCTCCAGAATCCCTGTTGCCCGGATCTGTTTGACCGGGTCCGCAGCATCTCGGGAATACACCAGAATATTGGCATCAACGAAGATCGGACCGGTCATGGAGTGCATCGCGGTTGGGGTATTTCTGCGGTATCTCCTGAAGCATCACCGGACTCCGCGACAAGAAACGGAGGCGGGATTGATCGTAGGTGGATTCCAATTCCATGCGTTCCACCAGCATTCGGCCTAAAAATTGTGAAACGCTGGTATCCGCCTCGGCCGCCCAGATCCGCGCTTGTTTGGCGATT
The DNA here is from genome assembly GCA_038319595.1 of Verrucomicrobiales bacterium. Classification (GTDB taxonomy): domain Bacteria; phylum Verrucomicrobiota; class Verrucomicrobiia; order Verrucomicrobiales; family Akkermansiaceae; genus Luteolibacter. Next base: position 6,517 of record JBBQDJ010000082.1, on the reverse strand, counting down.
TGATCAGGAAGAGTGATGGTCACATTCTTCATGACACGGGTTTCGTGTGACACGGTTTTCGTGTCAAAGTGATTTTTACCGTAAGCGGGGATTTTTCCGTGCATCGCCTGCGTTTCAGGGTTCGTATCGGTTCCGTGATTCCTAAAAATTTCAAAGACCGGGTCATCGCCCCATCGCTGTTGGCGGCGGACTTTTCGCGCATCGGGGAAGAAGTCAGCCGGGCCATCCATGCCGGGGCGGACTGGATGCACATGGACGTGATGGATGGGCATTTCGTGGACAATATTTCCTTCGGCCCGGCGGTGATTAAAGCGGTGCATGAGTCGAACGATATTTTCCTGGATGTGCATCTGATGATTTCGCGGCCGGATCATTATTTGCAGCGCTTCATCGCGGCGGGATCTGACCTGATCACGGTGCATGTCGAGGCGGAGCACGATGTGGCGGAAACCCTGCGCCGAATCCGCGAAGCGGGCTGCCAAGCCGGGCTGGCTCTCAATCCGGCGACCCCCTTGAAGGCGGCCGAGCCTTATCTCGATCAGATCGACCTGTTGCTGTGCATGACGGTGGTCCCTGGCTTCGGCGGACAGGCGTTCATGCCGGAAGTGCTTGAGAAAATCGAGGCTGCGGCGAAATTCCGGGAGACAAATGGCCTGTCCTACCACGTTGAAGTGGATGGAGGCATCGACGCCAAGACTGCCGCCCGCTGCTATCAGGCCGGGGCGAACGTGATGGTCGCCGGTTCTTCCACCTTCGGCGCCGCCGACATGACCGCCGCCATCCGTTCCATCCGCAATCCATGAAATCCAACATCCTCCTTCCCGCTGCTACCGCCCTGATCGGGTTCTCCCTCGCTTGGATCGCCAAGCCCGGCGGATCGCCCATCACTCCGGAACCGGTGAAAATGAATCGGCAGCGCCGGTGAAATCGCCTCGGACGGAAGTGAATTCCCGTCCTTCGGCGACTGCCGGCAAACGCCCGACCGAGGTGAAAGCTGGGGATTTCCCGCTCGCGGATCAGGCCGAAAATGGGCCGAAAACCGCCGAAGAAGCAAAATTATTGCGGCTCTCCGAGGCCCTCGGCTTGACCCTCGACCAACAAAGTTCGGTCATCCAGCTCATTGCCGATTCGCAGGCCAGCGTGAACGCGGGGGTCCCGGCAATGGAGGACCTCGTCACCCGCGGCAAGGTGGTCGAGGAAGGCCTCAGGAAAGCTCTCACCCCGGAGCAGTTCGCGAAGTTTCAGGAAATCCAGGACCGCCAGCGGGACAACCGGACTGAGGTCCGTGCCCAAAAACAACTCTCCGAAGCCATCGAGATCATCGATCTTTCCCCTGAGCAGCGCGAGCAGGTCGCCAGCCGGCTGCGCCAAAAAGCCAAGGCCGATCTCCAGTCCATTCCTGCCGCGGCGACATTGCTTTTCCCCAAGTCCATCCTACCCACCGGCGGCAAGGAACTCGGCGAAGACGGCGCGCTGCTGCTCAACCAGATGGGCGAGAAGAGCACCACGGACAATCCGAATGAAATCCATCAAAACCTGATGATCCGTCAGAAACAGGAACTGGAGGAAATCCTCAAATGCTTCGACGGAATCCTAACACCCGGGCAGATGGGCCAATACCAGGCAACCCTCGCCGAGAAAGCCGAGAATCTGAAGCGCCTCAAGGAACAGTTTGCCAAGCGACAAGAGGAACTGCTGCCTCCGACCCCGGTTCCGGCTCCGGAGGAGTGAGCCCGCCAAGCGCAATCCGCGCGACTGATTGATGATGGAAGTGATTTGACATCACGCAGTAAGATGGCAACCGGCAGCCCGAGAAATTCTCCTGCATCCGCATGAACATGCGGAAGCGCTCGCGCTCGGCGTCGCCAAACACAAACCGCCGATTCACTACCCGACTGCTACAGTGGCAAGGCGCCGGGTTCTCTCCCGAATCCTTCCAAGGGACTTAATCGAGATTTCCTTATGCCCCAACTCAACACAGCTAAACTCGCGGGCGAGAACTGTCTTGCTATTTTGTATGACTCCAAGTGCGTTGGGTCTTCTTCGTGCTTCGGGGTCGGTGAGAGCGCCGGGATAACCCGACTTGGAAATGAGATTGAAAGAGTCTTACAAAGAACAACTCGCTATTGACTTTGGCCATAAGCCCTACGCTGGGAGCGGTGACGCTTCGGGTGTAGCATCCGTCTTCGCCAAGCCTACGTCGGGACAAGTCGGGGCGTGGAGACGCAGGCCAGACATCGAGCTCCGATTGATTCGAGGCACTCACGAGAACCTTGAAAATTGTGCCCGCCTCCATCGAGTCGTCCGGATGGTGGCGGACTTGGAATTTCTCCGCGCTTGCAGCAGCCGCGCGGGTTGATTTGACTCAACGCATGACACGCCCCGACGGTCGCCAGAACGACCAACTCCGCCCGATTTCTTTCGTTCCGAACGTGGCGCCCTACGCTACTGGATCCGTGCTGGTTTCCTTCGGCGACACGCGGGTGATTTGTTCCGCCACCATCGAGGAGGATGTGCCGCGTTGGATGCGCGCCCAGCGGGTCGAAGGCGGCTGGCTCACTGCCGAATACTCGATGCTGCCCTACTCCACGCTCGAACGGAAGCCGCGCGATATCTCACGCGGTAAGCTCGACGGCCGCTCGTCAGAAATCCAGCGCCTCATCGGCCGGGCCTTGCGCGCCTGTGTGGATCTGAAAAAAGTCGGCCAGCGCACGATCTGGATCGATTGCGATGTCCTGCAAGCGGACGGCGGCACCCGCACCGCCTCGATCAGCGGCGGCTGCGTGGCCATGGCCATCGCCCTCAACAAGCTAATGGCCGAGGGGAAGCTGAAAAATTTCCCGATCAAGAAGCTCGTCGCCGCCGTCTCCGCCGGAGTCTATCAGGGTGTGCCGATTCTCGATTTGAATTACCCGGAAGACAAGGACGCGTCGGTGGATTTCAACGTCGTCATGACCGAGACCTCGGAGTTCGTCGAAGTCCAGGGCAGCGGCGAAGAGGCGGTTTTCTCGGCTGAGGAAATGACTGCTATGCTCGAACTCTCACGCAAGGGGATTTCCGAAATCATCTCGCTGCAGAAAGCCGCCATCCTCACTGCGGACCGGGCGGCACCGGCGGATTTGGCTTCGCTGGCTGCGGCATTCGGGCGGTGAAATTCGCGGAATTTTGGCAGTTGCCGCGAGGTTCGGCATTCGGTAGAAAAGGTGTCAGATTGAGCCATCCAATTCATTAAAAAACATCTATCCGCAGTTTTTCTCGCCCTCGTCGTCCTTGAGTCGGGTTCCGTTGCCCTCGGCAACCCATTCACCGAGGCTGCCTCTCAAAGTCGACCTGCGCCTATTGGCGGCTTGGCTCCGGGGACCATTTTCAAATTCAAGGTGGTTTATGTTTATTCGAGCAAAGGCCCTGTTGGTGCCCAAGTTGAGGCTCCGATTCCAAGCGGGATTCCCAAGTTCAAATTGGGGGATACTGTCAAGTTCACCGTTGGCGATAAAGGTCAGCTAACGGGTCCAGGGTTCTCGATGAAATACGGGTCCGATGAAGGACTCTCTTACTCATACAGCGCTGCGAATCGGCTGAGCCCAGCCAATCCGAACACGGCGCACGTTGATAAGAACAAGAAAAACATTCCGACTGCGGTGGGGTTGAATTTCTTCAAGTCGAAGCTCGTGGATACCGTAGATACGCTTTCTTCCGTTTACTACGCACTGGAGTGACCGGAGCAGACAGGTTCCAGCAGTGATGAAATCGCGATGAACCCTCCGACGGGCGATTTTTAGACGTCAGTGCCGTTATTTCCTCTTGGCGAAATACCAGTGCGACACTAGAACCACCGCGCCATGACCCGTTCTTCCATCGAAAAAGCCGCGATTGTCTACATCGTCGCCCTGAGTCTCGTCTTCATTTGGACGGTGACCAAAGTGCTCGCGCAAATCGGCTGGATGTGAAGATCAGGAGCGTGGCCGTGGTTGCTGCGTCTCGCAGCAATTCCTTCGATTTTTCGAAGCGGCTCGCGATCCCTTCTCTCCAAACGATCATTTCCAGTCCACCGCGACTTCGGCGATCCTGCCGCTTTTGTCGTCGTATTTGAGGAACCCGTGTTCGAGGGCGTATTCGTGAACGCACTTGGTGACCTTCACGTCAAACGCACAATACTCGGCGATTTTCCGCAGCGGGGCGAAGTCGCCGGATTTCTTGTGCTCCTGCCACCAGCGCAGCGCGTCGAGCCCGTCGGCAGTTTTCCCCGTGCCCAGCGAGGCGGAGGCCACCGCGTCGAGCTTGAGGCGATGGCCCATGATTTTTTCGAGCTCGAGCATCATGTCGAGGTTGACGGTCTGCTCGACCATGGTGTGGAAAACGTAGGGCTGAAGCACCGGGTAATCGAACTGCATGTGGTTCCAGCCGACGACCAGATCCGCCTTCACCAACTCCTCGCCGAGCTTCTCCATCTCGTTCTCCGCGTAGATTTCATAGGTCCCGCGGGCGGTGCTGTAGGTGACGCCCACGGAGACACCCATTTTGGATTTATTTGAAAAGCCGCCCACGTCGCCGAAGCTGCGTTGCGTTTCCAAGTCGAAATAGACAATGTTTTTCCCGGCCACGGAGGGATTTTAGCGGGTGGAACCGCCGGCCCGCAAGCGTGATGGCAGGTTTTTAAAAGCGTATGGGTCCCATAGGACTTATGGGACCCATACGTCGGATCTCAATCTTAGATCAATGGATCAACCGATTGAGCAGTCATCGGCGCTTTCGGAACCACCGGTGGATTAGTCTTCCCGCCCAGTTCTTCCATGAGCTTCATGCCTAGCAGACCGGACAGGGCGCTGTTGGTGCCATCGCCGTTTCCTCCGGTAATCAGGATATCCGGCATCACCTTCACCTTGTCCTTGCCGATGATTTCGGCGATCTTGGTGCGGGTGAAATTGTCGCCGCCCATGGCGTTGACCTGGAGCTGATAGGACTCGGCGTTCGCCTTGCCGATCGCGAGGATTTTCTCGGCCTCGGCATTTCCGGTTAGTGCGATGCGGCGGGCTTCGGCGTCCGCGGTGACCTTGACCCGTTCGGCTTCGGCGGCGGCGTTGAGCCTCACGCTGGCGGCGTCACCCTCGGCCTTTTTGACCGCAGCATCGGCGACGCGCTCGGCGATTTGCACGCCTTGGTCCGCTTGGACGATCTGTTTCTGGATGTCGGCGATGGCGGTTTCCTTTTCGAGGTCCTGACGGGTTTCCTGCGCCATCCGCTGGGTATCGTAGGTGACCTTTTGTTCCTCGGCGAGCTTGCGGTCCGTTAGGGTTTTCATAAGAGACTCCGGAGGGGCGATGTCACCGATCAGGGTATCCACGCCATTGACGTTGTATTGGTCGAGCACGGTGTTGATGTGTTCCTTCGCGGAGGCTTGGCGCTCTTTCCGGGTGGTGAGGAAGGAGATGACGTCGCTGTCCTGCGCGCTGTTGCGGAAGTAGTTGCCGATGGTCGGCTCTAACACCTGCGAGACGAGGTTGTTCATGTTTCCGAAGCGGGCGATCACCTTGCTGGCCTCGGTCATCGGAATGTGGATGATTTGCGAAACGTCGAGGTTGAACGGAAAGCCGTCCTTGCTTCTAACCGTGATGGTTGAGAGATGGGCGTCGAGCTTGTGTGCCTCGCTGCGGGCGTTGGCCCAGTTGAGGACAAGGTTGGTGGTAGGGACGTGCTCGATGCGCAGGATGTAGGTGTTGAGCGGGTATTTCCCGGGGCCAAGCGGTTCATTCCAAACTCCTTTGTGGCCTTTGGCGACGATGTTACCGTGTTTGAAATCAAGGCCGCTGACGTCAATTCCATCATCGCCATAATAACTGATGACGACGCCCACCGAACCGATTGCGATTTCTGTCATCGGGATTTCCTCGATGTGGACGAACCAGGTGTTGAGGAAGTAGGAGCCTGCTAGAATGACCTGCGGTTGGAGACCGCGGCAACCACCGGCGGCGAGGAAAGCATCGGCGTTTTGGAAATTGCTGTGACCCTCGGTGACTCGGCCGGCGATCTGACCTTCAGGCAATGGAGCGCCGTCTAAGGTGGTGACGATGCCGACCATGTTCTCCTTGATTTGGGTCATTTTCGCGAGCGTGACCTCGAACAGGAAGGTGTTAATCCGATAGGTGCCGGGCGTGAGGAAAGCGGCTTGGCGGCCTTTTTGCCCCCCGGAGCGGAGGAACATTTCCGCGTCCTGGAACATCTGGCAATCGACGCGGCGTGCGAGCACTGCGCCGGCTTGCAGCTCATTGCCGTCCTTGGACATGATGAGCCCGATGAGCCCGTCTTGGATCACGGCCAGCGGCTGAAGAGTGATCTGATATTGCCAGATCCATTTCCAAAAATACAGGCCGGGAGCCAAGGTCTGGGCTTGGAACCCCGCTTCGCCATTGACTGCGATGATCCGGCCGCTGGGCAACTCCTTGTGGGCTCCAAAGATGACAAATTTCTTGGTCACCAGTCCGATTTTATCCTCGGGAATGATGACCACGCCCAAGAGCTG
>JBBQDJ010000081.1:0-11005 GCA_038319595.1 Verrucomicrobiales bacterium | reverse complement strand
CATCAATCCCTCTTCCTCTCTCGATTGGCCCACCGAACTCCCCGCGCATGTCGCCGCCCTCCGCAAGCTCCTGCCCACCACCGGCCAAGACCCCGAAGCCCTCGCCGCCTGCTTCGGTCGCAAATCCAAAAAGCGCACCGATCAAATCACCGGCATCTTCGCCACCTTCAAGGCACTCGGGCACATTTCGTAAGGGTGATGGCCCGGAACGCGAGGAAAGATCGTTCTTGAGAAAAGCTGGGATTCCGGCATGGTTTCCGTGTTGCCAGAGACACCGAACGAATCCAACCTCCAGCGAACCCAAGCCTACCGCAACCGGGTCAGGACCGCTCTCTCGTGGATGCCCTCGATGACTTCCGGCGAGTTCTACACCCAGATGGAGAAGTCGATGGGCAAGAAAACGACGTGGATCGCTCCGAGCAATTCCAGATTATCGAAGCCGAGTCGCGTCGGGTAGGCGTCCTCTTCGATTTTCTTGAACCGATGGTGGAAGGCGGTCGTGAGCACGATTTGATTTATGATGACGCCACTGGAACGGTTCTGAAATTTACCAAGCCCTCAAGCGCGGCTTACGTGGTCGAATTTCTGGAGGCAAGGGGAGTCATCGGAAATATGAGCACCCCGCAGTCAAAATCCCTGCAATCATTCCGGGACGCGACGGCGACGACGCCAAGGCTTATCTGGAACGCCACATTGCCGAAAAAATCAACGAGTCCAAGTCATGAAAAAACTCTCCGCCAAAGAAGCTGCTCGCCTCGCCCGGAACTATCCCCTCAGCGTGCGCTGGAGTGACGAGGATCAGGTTTTCATCGGTTCCATTCCCGGTCTTGTCGGCGAATGCTGCCATGGCGATACCCCGGAGGAAGTGATCCCACAACTCAAGGACATCGCCGAAGACTTGGTGAGCTTTCTCACCGAAAAAGGCCAGTTGTTGCCCGAGCCGCCGGTCAATTCAATCAATCCCGACCCCGCCGCCATCCGCACGGCCATGGGGCTCAGCCAGACGAAGTTCGCCCAACTCATCGGCGTCAGTGTCCGCACCCTGCACAAATGGGAGCAGCACACGAGCAGCCCCAGCGGAGCCGCCAAGACTCTTCTGAAAATCGCCGCCACCAATCCCCACGCAGTCCGCGAGGCGCTGCGCTCTGCTTGAGAGGCAAATTTAAAAAAATCGTTCGTTAGAAACTCGGAATTTCTCCCGTGAAGCAGCGACGGTCATGGGCTGACACTTGGGCCGCGCCGCCACCATTCGCTTTTCAGGAGGCCCCATTCGTAGGTAACGTGGCGGTAGCAGGTGAATCCGGCGCGGGCGATTTCCGCGTCGGGTGATATCAAGGTGTTAGCTCGGAGTCCGGTGGCGATCCGGAAAAACCGATAGAGCAGTGACAGAATCACTCGACTCCGCCACCGTGCCGGGCCGCCGGCGGGGATGGCGAAATCCGCGATGAACCAGTCTGCTTGGGGAGCCGCCATAGTGGCGAGCTTGTCCACCACCACGGCGAGATCTTCCTCCATGAAACAATCGAGAACGAACTGCGTGATGATCAGGTCGAACTCGCCCTGCGGCCCGGTCCACTCCAACAGATCGGCATGCAGGAATTCCACTCGCTCCGATTTCACCTTGCTCCGTGCGATTCCTAACATCTTCTCGCTGGAATCCACCACCAGCACATAAGCGTCAGGATGGGATCGGACAAACTCTGGCAGAAACCTGCCGTGACCTTCGCCCACCATCAGGATTTTGCGCGGAGCAGGTAAATCACCGAGGAACGCCGTTCGGCAGCGTTGCAGTTTCCCGCCGGCGGTGAGGAATTCCATCGCCCGGTAAAACGGGGCCAACCGGTCAAAACTCATGGCGATGTGGACTCATTTCTTCCGTGAGAACGGGGAGCGTCGGAAGCCCTGTTCGCCTTCGCTGGCGATGGACTCGATGAACCATTGGTGGGCGAAGGAATGGGCCCCTGTGTAGGGATCGGTGCCGGCGGGCGGCGTGATGTCAAAGCGGGTAAAATAGCGGCCGAAGCCAGTATCCGGAATGCCGGTGGCGAAGGCGGAAGTGCAATAGAAATCGACGGGGACGGCGTCACTGAGGAGCTTGAGTTGTTCCATCACCGGAGCCGGGGTGTCGAGCAGGGTGACGCGCAAGTTCAGCGGAGCGAGGCCTAACTGTTTCAAAACAAGGGCGGCGTGCATCACGACGAAGCCGCCAGCGCTGTGGCCGATGAGATGCATGGGTTGGTCCTGTCTCAGGATGCCGGCGCGGAGGGCGCGGGCGAGTTTGAAACCGACGAGTTCGCCGATTTCCTCGGCTTGCGGGCGGATCGCGGCGATGTCCTGCAGCCAGGCCTCGGGTCTGCTAGGGATCGCATCGGTGCTTCCAGCGGCGGCCCGTGAACTCTCGAAGCCGGAGGCGGAGAACACTGCGGGGACCGCGGCGAGATGCCAGTCCACTAGGCAAATGTCCGGCGTGTTAGAGCCGAGATGCTTTTCCAGGGTGTCCTGCATGCGGGTCATCCAGTGGGCTTTTTCCAACCGTTTTCCGGAAGTATCGACGCCGTCATGGAGGCCGTGGGCGATGAGGATAAAGCCCTTCGCCGCGCGCGCGGGGTCGGCCTGCCAACTCTTCGCCGTGGCGGAAGAAAGCAACTTGCCATCCTCCAGGCGCAACTTGCTGAGTTCTTCCGAGTCCTTGGGAATGCAGAAGGCGATGAACGCGGTGGTCACCACCACGGACAGCGCCACCACCAGCACCCTACCGAAAATCACGCGACCGACGAACCCGGCACTGAGGCCGAACCAGACCATCAGTTTCTGGCCCCACGAACGCGAACCGGCGGCGAGTGCCTCGCGGATTTCATTCGCTTTCAGGGCGCCATTCTTCGAGCGGTAATAGGGCTCGGCATGCTGCGCCTGATAGAACCACTCCACCACCTCGCTCAGCAGCACGCGCTCGATCTCCCGCACCGCCTCGCCGAGCTGCTCCGTATCCATCGGAGCCTTGAAGCGCTCCTTCGCGGAATCGAGGAACTCTGCCTGTTGGGCGTAGCGCCCGGCACGGCGATTCAGCTCAAGATAGGATCCTAACAACTGCATCAGGATGGCGACGAGCGGCAGCGTGGCGCCGACCACGCCGAGGAAATAATCGGATCCAGAAAGCCGCAGCCACCGCTCTGCCGTGGGACTGAGCGAAAGGGCGACTCCTGCGACGGCGAGAAACAGCGCGCCATCGAGAGACAGGGTGACACGGCCGCTCAAGCGCCGCCGCTCGGCGATGGCCTCGCCGTGTTTACGCTGATAGTAATCCAACTGGTCATCGATGCGGCCGGTGACATAGGAGTCCTTGGTATTTCCGATGTTGGTCGGTCGGGCGGATGGATCACCGATGATCCATAGCGCCACCGGCTGCAAAGCCGGTGCCGCGCCCAGCGCTCCGAGCGTTGCAGTTTTCGCCAGACCGGCGGTGGCCTTCGCCGAGCGGGCGATTTCCGCCATCATCCGTGCCCGTGCCCACGTCTGCTGCATGCCACGCCACCGCAACCACCAACAGATTCCGACCACCAGCACCGTGCAAACGATGACGGAATACGCGGCATAGGAAACGGGCAACCCGACCCTCACCACTAGCAACCAAGCGATGGGGGCGATCACTGCGAACCCTTCCATGGCGAGGATCCATTTCCAGATCCGCCGGGTGTCGGGTGCGAGTTGATTTGCCGCCAGTTCCGCGCGATCCAGAACTTCCTGCGGACTTTTCTGGTCGGCGAGATTCAGCGCCTTGATGAGAGGCTCGGACCAATCTGGCATCCGCGACGGGGCGACGGGTTCAGTCATGCCTGCTTCTAGCCGTGACGAGACGGTTCTGGCAATGAAAGCCTGTTGAAACCGCGCCGCGGGCGGGTAGGTTCCCATCATGTTAACCGGTATCAAAGACAGTCTGGCCTCTACCGCCGCGAAATCCTTGCTGGCCTCGCGGATGGATCGTTATGGCAAGCTCACCGACCTGCGGATCCGCAGCCGGGAGAAAACTATCGCGGCGGAGGTGCTGTTGGAAGGTGAGGAAGTCCCCGTGTTGATCCGGATCGAGCATTACCGGATCGTCGGGAAATCCGGAGAATATACGATCGTGGTGGAGAACGTCACCGCGTCTCGGGCGTGGCTTCAGAATTTGTTGCAAGACCTGCTCGTGGAGAAGCCGATGCCGGTTCCATCCATCGTGCTGCTAGCACTCGGTAGGCCGGAAGAGTAATGCGTTAGAATCTGGGCTTTCCGGAGTGGTCACCGCCGGTGTTGAGGAAACGGTAGTAAACTTCCAGCATGAGGGTGCAAAGGCAGGTGCGGTAGAGTTTGTCGCCCTGCCAACTGGCGGCCGTGGCCCGTGGCTTTTTACCGCCTCCTGGGGTTTTCCATGATCCGTCTTCATCTTGATTCTGTAGCAATTGATCCCGGAACAGGTCGTTGTATTGCTTCCACTCGCCGCCGCCACGCTGCATCATCGCTTGGGATTCATAGTAGTGGCCATAGAGGTCGCAGAACTCAGTGTTATAATCAAACTTGGTGTTTTCCAATACATACTTCGCAGCCTTGCGGACTTCGTTGCGGTTTCCCTTGTCCCACACCTGGTTGCAAAGCATTCCAACGCCGGTGAGGGTGAAATAGCCGGATTCGGGAGGATTGGCACTGTTATAGCCGAAGCCGCCGTTGGGGTTCTGGCAGTTGTTGATGTAAGCTAATCCTTTGCTGATGCAGGAGTTCATCCCACGGAATTCGATGTTTGTGTGGCTGCATGCCTTGAGCGCTTGCATCTGCCAACCGGCGACGGAGACATCAGTGTGGCCGCCCTCGGTGGTGTAGAGATAGGCCCAACCTCCGTTTTCATTTTGTTGGTCGATGATATATTGGCCGGCCTTCTCCGTGACCTCCTTGAGCATGGGAATATCAATCTGCCCTTGTTGGCAGAAGGTCGTGGCTTCGCCGAGTGCGTAGGTGGCGATGGCATGTTCGTAGCTCCAGTGATTGGCGGTGAAATTGCTGGCCATTTTGCCATCATTCTTGAATCCTAGATCGACCAGATAGATGATGCCGCGCAGGCAGGATTCTCCGAACTCCTCGGAGGCGGGCGTCTCGCAGTGACCGAAATAAGCCAGCAGTGCGAAGCCTGTCATGGCGACGGACGTGTTCGAGCCCCAGGAGCCGTCGGAATTCTGATTGGCCTTGAGCCAGCGGAGCGATTTGACCACCGCATCTTCGCAAGCCGGGGTGCCACCGTTTTCCTTGAGCCGTGCCAGTCGGTCGGTTTTTGAACAACGTTTTCCCAGCTCCGGCGAAATCATTTTGAAGCTCGTGGGACCACCTCCCAGATTCAGGCCGTTAGGCCCATCGCGACCGCCGATGCCAGATCGCCCGCCGATCCTTGATGGCCCACCGCCCCCGAGGGGACCCGTGACATCGAGGGAGCTCAGCGAGGTGAGTGCGCTCGGTTTGTCCAGTTCCGTGACGACGATATCCGAGACATATCCGCTGGCCACTACCTTGGGTAAATTCGTGCGTGCGAGTTGGACGCGCTGTCTCGTTGCCACCGCCTCCGCTGGTTTGGAAGCGGGACCGCCACGTCGGGTGGTCCAGGTGACTTCATCCGGCTTGGGGATGACTTGGAACACCCAGAGCACTCCGGCCCCTAACAAGATGAGATGGATCATCAATGAGATGGATAAGGACCCGGCGCCGATCTTTTGCAAAATCGAACGCTTCGGTGTAGCTGGGGTTTCTGGTTGGGATGATTGTGGATTCATGATGGTAATGAGTTTGAGACCGGGAGTCATAGGGATGACTCTCACGATTGATTTTCCTTGGAACTTTTTTTCAATTTTTGGATTCGGCCCCGTTCCTGCTCCAAAAGAGTGACAGGAGGGGTCATGGCTGTTTTCATCAGTCCATGGCATTTGAACTTCATCCACGGCTTGCGGCAGGGGGATTTGAGATCGGGGAAATCGCCGGCTGCCGCTTGCTTTTGAAAAATAACGCACTGTTTCCCTGGCTCTTGCTGGTGCCCGAGGTGGACGAGGCGATTGAGGATTTGCACCAGTTAGAGCCCGGTCACTACATCGAGGTGATGCTGGCCGTGCGCCGGGTTTCGGAATTCGTTGCGAGTCATTTCCAACCGGAGAAACTCAACGTCGCCTGCATTGGAAACCAAGTGAGACAGATGCACGTGCACATTGTTGGCCGCTGTTCGGATGATCCCGCTTGGCCGGGGACGGTGTGGGCGTTTGACGGGAAGGACGCTTACCTGCTTGAAGAGGTGGAGTCGATCACCGCCGCCGCGAGGGAGTTCTTGAAACTCTGAGAAGCGGTGCGCTGAATTCTGTTCAACGAGAAAATTCTGGCCCGCGCGTCAGCGGAAGATTAGGCGTGCAATGTCCGGTTAGGTGGGCACTCTAGGGTTTCATGATGATTGGAACCCACTCCCTTCTGCCGGTTTGCGGTTGCTTGCTGGCGGATCGGATTTCGATGGCTGCAGGTCGGCCGCGGATGTTCTCGGGCAGGAGCCTGTGGATCATCGGTGGGTTCGGAATGCTGCCTGACTTCCTTTCTCCCCACCTTTCGTTGGAATCCCGGCACGCCAGTTTGTCTCATACGATTTGGTTTCTGTTGGGATCGGTCGTGCTACTGCCGCTGACTCGTTTCATTTCCGATAAGGCATCCCGAATCCCGGTGGCGATCGCGTGTTGGCTGGCCTACGGGCTCCACCTTGCGGCGGATGGAGTGTCAGGCGGCATCGCATGGCTCCATCCGTGGCGAGATGAAGTGATTGGACGCTACTGGATCGAGCCGCAATATTGGATATGGTATGATGCCGGGTTCATTCTCTTGGTCTGGTTCATTTACCGGGTGCTCCCTGCGATCCGGGCGAAATCGGTTTCGGATCCTTCATCAAAAAAGTTATGAAAATCATCGCAATTTTGTGGCTTACTCTCGTCGCACTGCATGCCCAGAGCGGGGAAAAACTGGTGGCCTCCGCCCGCAAGCAGATCGGTGTCACGCTTAATTACGATTCCGCCTACACCACGCTCGCCTATCCGAACGGCGATGTGCCCATCGACCGTGGTGTCTGCACGGATGTCGTGATCCGTGCCCTGCGCGAAGGATTGTCGAAGGATCTCCAGAAGCTGGTCCATGACGACATGGTGGCCCATTTCTCGGTCTATCCGAAAAACTGGGGGCTCTCGAAGACCGACAAAAACATCGATCACCGCCGCGTCCCGAATTTGAAAACCTGGTTCAAGCGTCAAGGCTGGCAGCTCCCGTTACCTGCACCTAACGACTCAGCGAAATTCCTGCCCGGCGACATCGTCACCTGCACCGTCCCGCCGAATCTCCCGCACATCATGATCGTCAGCGACAAGAAAACCGATCAAGGAGTCCCGCTGGTCATCCACAACATCGGCGGTGGCGCTGTCGAGCAGGACATGCTCTTCAATTTCCCACTCACCGGGCACTATCGAATGAAATGAGACGTCACGCCAATACGCCCTTCACGAGCTCCCCATGCACATCGGTGAGCCGGTAGTCACGACCTTGGAAGCGAAACGTCAGCCGCGTGTGATCGAGACCTAACAAATAAAGTGCGGTGGCGTTAAGATCATGGATGTGGACGGGATCCTTAATGATGTTGTAGCTAAAATCGTCGGTCTCGCCGAAAACATGGCCGCGCTTAATGCCCGCACCTGCCATCCAAATGCTGAAACAGCGCGGATGATGATCGCGACCGTAGTTGTCCTTGGTGAGTTTCCCTTGGGAAAAGACCGTGCGACCGAATTCACCGCCCCAGATCACGAGGGTGTCTTCGAGCAGGCCGCGTTCTTTCAATTCCGTTAGTAGGGCAGCACTCGGCTGGTCCACATCGTAGCACTGGTTTTTGATGTCTCGGGGCAGGTCGTTGTGTTGATCCCAACCGCGGTGATAGAGTTGGATGAAACGCACGCCACGCTCAGCAAGGCGACGCGCAAGAATGCAGTTCGCCGCGTAGCTGCCGGGCTTTTTTGACTCCGGACCATAGCTTTCGTAGACTGACTCCGGTTCCTGTGTTAGATCAGAAAGTTCGGGTACGCTGGCCTGCATGCGGAAGGCCATTTCAAATTGATCGATGCGGTTCTGGATTTCCGGATTCTGATACTCTTCCAATGTCGAACGATTCAAAGCGGCGAGATCATCCAGCATCGCACGGCGACGTGCGGGAGTAATCCCGGGCGGATTGGTGAGATACAGCACCGGATCCTTCGTGGGAGTGAAGCGCACGCCTTGGTATTTAGCAGGCAGAAAGCCGGAACCCCACATGCGTTCGTGCAGCGGCTGTGCATTGCCCTTACCGCTGGGTCGAGAAACGAGAGCGATAAAGGTTGGCAAATTCTCATTCATCGATCCGAGACCGTAGGAAACCCAGGAACCGAAGGAGGGCCGGCCAGCGACCTGGTTCCCGGTCTGTAGCAGGGTCATCGCGGGGTCATGATTGATGGCCTCCGTATGCATCGAGCGGATCACACAGATTTCATCGGCGAGTTTGGCGGTGTGGGGCAGTAGTTCGCTCATCCATGTGCCACTTTGACCGTGCTGGGAAAATTGATAGACCGATGGCGCAATCGGAAGTCGCGTTTGCCCCGAGGTAAAACCTGTGAGGCGCTGATCGCCGCGCACGGATGCGGGCATGTCCTTGTCGAACATCGACGCCAGACCGGGTTTGTAATCAAAGGTTTCTAACTGTGAGGGAGCCCCCGCTTGAGTTAACCAGATGACGCGTTTCGCCTTTGGCGCGAAGTGCGGCGCGGTGAATGAGCCTGCGGCGAATAGCTGCGGATTCAGCAATGAAGCGAGTGCCGCCGAGCCGATGCCCATGGCGCTGCGACCGAGAAACTGTCGCCGCGTGAAGTGGAGTGGATCGTAGGGATGCATCAGGATTAAGGCTTGGTCACGGTTTCATCCATGCAGAGAATTGTGCTGGCGACGGAGGTCAGCGCCGCCAGTTCGGCGCCATCGAGCTGCGCGGCAGCAGGCTTGGCACCCACTCCGAGCAAAGCCTTCGCGGCAGCAGGATCGCTTTTGAAATCGGCAAGGGAGCGTTGATAAGCGCGGTCGAGAATGGCCAACTCATGAGGCTTCGGCGCACGGATGAGCACACTGCGGAAGCCGAATGTTAGGCGCGCGGCGGGGTCCGTAGAGAAATGCATCATGCGCTCGGCGAGGAAACGCGCGGCCTCAACGTAGGTCTCATCGTTCATGAGATTGAGTGCCTGCAGCGGCGTGTTGCTGGGCGTACGCTGGAGTGTACAAACCTCACGGAAGGGAGTGCCAAAGGCCAACATCGCCGGATGCGGCACCGAACGCTTCCAATACGTATAGAGGCTTCGACGATAAAGGTCGTCTCCCTTTCCCGCGACGTAGGTATTGACGCCGCCCACGGCGGTCACTTGCTCATACAAGCCCGGCGGATGATAGGGTCTTACCGAGGGGCCGCCTTGTTGATTTACTAACAGTCCACTGACAGCGAGTGCCTGATCGCGAATAAACTCACCCATCAAACGATTGCGGCCACTGCGAGCGAGAAGTCGATTTTCTGGATCAAATTCCTGCAAGTGCGGCGTGAACCGCGAGTGCTGCCGATAGGTGGCACTGGTGACTAACATTTTCATCAAGCGTTTCACATCCCATCCGTGACCGACGAAATCCAGTGCTAACCAATCGAGCAACTCGGGATGCGTGGGAGCTTCGCCTTGTGCGCCGAAATCTTCGCTGGTTTTCACGAGTCCGTAGCCGAAAACTTGCTGCCAATAACGGTTCACCGCCACCCGCGCGGTCAGAGGATTGCGCGGATCGACAAGCCATATTGCGAGGCCAAGACGATTGTGCGGCAGATCGTCCGCCATCGAGGGCAAAACCTTCGGCGTTGCCGGTTCGACTTTTTCGCCGGGAGAATCGAAGGCGCCTCGCAACAAGATGAAGGTGGGACGTATGTCTTTCTTTTCCTCCATCACCAAGGTCGTGGGAAGTTCCAGCTCCGCATCACTGATCTGCTTTTTCAATGCCGCTATCTCTGCTTGTGCGTTCGTGGTTGCTAGTTGGCCGACTAAGGTTGCCGTTGGAGTCTGAGCATTGGTGAGCGCTAAGCGAAAACGTCCAAGCTGATGGTTGGCATGGGGCGAATTGAAGCCAAGGGTGATGGTCACTGTGGCACCTGGCTCTACGGTGATGGGGGCAGTCGGAGCGAATATCGCTGCGTGTGGTTTGCCGAGTTCCGGCATGACGGCCCAGCCGCTTTTTTCGTCAGCATCGATGGCATCGGTGACCGGAAACTGCGTCTGGCTGAAATCGGCCACCGCCGTTTTGAAATCCACGGATCGGGCGGCAGTCGTCGGCGCGCTGACAACCATGCGGACATCGGTCATGACGAAATTACCATTTTCGGCACGGCCGGGGCCATGTGCAGGCAACAAGTCGTCGGTTAGAGCCTCCACCCGGAGGGCGGAGATGGTGCTCATCGTGACAGGGGCTGTGAACGTGTAGGTATCCTTGGTCGGATTGGTGCCACTGGCCAGGATGGCCCCATCTGGCTGGGTCGTCAATATGGCTCCGCTGGCTGAAGTGAGTGCCGTGGGGGCGAGAATGGTCCAGGCAGCAATCGATTCGCCCTGATTACGTTCCGCGGCGGCCTGCGCATTGGCGGCAACCTGCGGGGGGCGCTCGAGCTGCAATATCTGCGCAGACAGACTGGTGATTTTGGTCGCGATCTCCGGCACCGGCAGCTTGAGTTGCGGCGGACTATTCACCTTGATCGATGCTGTGTAGTTTCCATCACCGCGTTCGGGGACGTTGTTGAAGAACGCTTTCAACGAATAAAAATCATGCGCGCTGAGGGGGTCGAATTTATGATCATGGCAGCGGCAGCAGTTAAAGGTAAGTGCCAACCAGACGGAGGCCGTCGTTTCCGCGCGATTCGCAGCATATTCAGCAAGGA